>JABFSD010000426.1 GCA_013140935.1 Acidobacteriota bacterium | reverse complement strand
GGCAAAGTCATGGGTACGATCAGTTATATGTCGCCCGAACAGGCGCTCGGCCAGACCGTAGACCAACGCACCGATCTATTCAGTCTGGGCGTCGTGTTGTATGAATTGCTGAGCGGCGTGCCGCCCTTCAAAGGCGACAGCGAAGCCGCCACCTACAATGCCATTCTCAACCGTGTGCCCGCCGCGTTGACGCAAACGCAAAGGCCGTCCCAACTCGCGGCCATCATCGAACGCGCGTTGGAAAAAGACCCGGATCTGCGTTACCAGACGGCGGCGGATTTGCGCGCCGCGTTGAAACGGTTGCAACGCGATTCGGCTTCACACAGCGCGGCTGTTGTTGCACCTGCGCTCGCCTCAACCAAACGTCGCGCGTTTATCGTGGCAGCCTTGTTGCTGTGCGTGGCGGCAGTCGGCGCATACCTGACATACCTCTGGCGGCAGCCTCGTGCGGTCAACGCCACCAACGCCGCTATGTTGCCCGCCAACATTTCCTATAGCCAACAGACTGACCAGCCCGGTACAGAGTATTTCCCCTCGCTCGCGCCCGATGGCCGGACGCTGGTTTATGCCAGCCAGGCCAGCGGCAACTGGGACGTGTGGCAGCAAACCATCGGCCAACACGAGCATGTGAATCTGACCAAAGACGCGTCGGGCGATGACACGCAACCGGCCTTTGCGCCCGACGGGCAGCGCATCGCGTTTCGCTCCGAACGTGAGGGCGGCGGCTTATTCGTGCTGGAACTGGCAAGCCGCGCGGTCAAAAAAATCGTCAACGAAGGCTTCAATCCAGCGTGGTCAGCCGACGGCGCAGAAATCGCTTACGGCACTACCTCCGTCACGGTGGTCGAAGGCCGCGCGCTGAGCCAACTCTGGGCGGTGCGCGTCGCCACGGGCGAGAAACGCTTGGTGACCGGCCAGGACGCCGTGCAACCCGCCTGGTCGCCGACGGGCAAACGCCTCGCGTTCTGGGGCACACAGCCAAACAGCCTGGCGAATCTGTGGACGATTCCCGCCAGCGGCGGCGCGCCCGTCAGAGTCACTAACGGCACGGCGCAGGATTGGAACCCTTGCTGGTCGGCGGACGGCAAGTATCTTTACTTCACCAGCGACCGCGGCGGCAGCACAAACCTCTGGCGCGTCGCGCTGGACGAGGCTTCGGGCCAAGTCTTGCGCGCACCCGAACCCGCCACGACGCCCGCCACCGATATGTTGCACCTGAGCATCGCGCGGGCGGGCGGGCAATTGGCTTATGTGCAGCGCACCAAACTACGCCGCTTGCAGGCGCTGCCTTTCGATCCGGTCAGTGCGACGGTGCGCGGCGCGCCAGTCTTCATCACGCGCGGCTCGGGTTTCGCCACGCACCCCAGCGTCTCGCCGGACGGGCAATGGCTGGCTTACAGTTCCTCCGGCAGCCCGCAGGAAGATATTTACGTCATTCGCACAGATGGGCGCACAGACGGCACTGGCCTTCGCCAATTGACCAACGACACTGCCAAAGACCGCATACCGCGCTGGTCACCCGACGGTCAGCGCCTCGCGTTTTTTTCTGATCGTGCTGGCAAAAATGAAATCTGGACGGTCGCGCCGAATGGCGAGGGCGCGCTCACGCAACTCACGTTCGTGAACAATGGACGCGCGGTCTTTCCGACTTGGTCGCCAGATGGGAACACGTTGGCCTATTACCTTTACGGGCAAGGCTCGTTCCTGCTCGACTTGCGCCAACCGTGGGGACAACAGACGCCGCAACCCATCGCACTGGCGGGCCAACTTGCGGCTGACCTGGGCGTGTGGGCGTGGTCGCCGGACGGCAAAAAACTAGCCTGCGTGAAGTTTCGCTCCAGCAACAAACAATCGTCCGTCGCGGTGTATTCATTAGCTAGCCCAGAGGCCGCGCCACGGTTGACCGAGGTGGCGGAGAATGGTGATTACCCCGCCTGGCTTAGCGATAGTCGGCGGTTGCTGTTCACGCTGGCGGGCAAGCTCTACTTGACCGACCTGCAAGCAGGCACGCCGCGCGAATTATTTGCTCCCGGCGCAGACGAGGCCGCCGAATACCCGGTGTTCACGCGCGACAACCGCACTATCTATTACAGCCTCGCCCGTTCCGAAGCCGACATCTGGCTGATGGCGCTGACGCCCACACGATAAAGATTGACCGCATCTAGTCATCCCCAGCCATCTGCGATAAGCTGCGCCCGCAATCAAAACTATCTTTCAGGAGCTACCAAACCAATGACTATCGAATTGCTTTCTCTCACGCGCAACGCCGCGCTGGCTGCGCCTTTGACCGAATCTGAAGCCAACGCGCTCGCCGCCCAAATCGGTGCTGCGAACGGCTTGCAAGTCTATCCGCGTTCGCTCACCAGCGGACATCACGCGCTGTTTTTCTTAGGCCGCAAAGGCACGACGAAATTGCTCGGCGTGATTTCATCCAATGCCGACACGCTTGCGCGCTTTCACGGCATCGCTGCTAAACAGGACGAACTGACTGAACTGATTTGCGAACTCACGCCCGCCAACGCCGCCGCGATGCGCAGCTTGTTCGACTTTCTCGTACCCAAAACGTTGGGCTTGAAAAAATCAGCCGGCTGCGGTGACCGTTTGGGATTGGCGACGCCCGGCCATGTG
>JABFSD010000650.1 GCA_013140935.1 Acidobacteriota bacterium | reverse complement strand
GCACGCGCCAATCATCAACTGCCGCTTTGAGCCGAAAGAGTCTTTCTCCAAACGCTGTTACCGATTGCGGCTCAGCGGAGCTTTTTCCGCCTGGGCCCTTTCTTTTTCCACGCGCTCCAAATCATCCAGTTTGGAGCGAATCTGATCGCGCGGCACTTGCAACACCGCGACCATTTCGAGTTGATCGAGCCGCGCCGCCGGAACCACTTCGACCGAAGGCGCGACGCCCGCCGCGCCGGGCGCGAGCCGCACGCGGCCAATCGTCAGACCGCGCGGATAGATTCCGTCAAAGCCCGACGTAATGACGATCTCATTGGGCGGCACGCTGTCAGCCGCCACGCTCAAGCTCATTTCACACAGGGCCGCGCTCTTGCCGCGCACTACGCCGAGCGAACGTTTGGTCAGCAACTGTCCGATGAACGAACCTGCGCCGTGCCGTTCGTCGGTCAGCAGCAATACGCGCGAAGCCGTCGGCGCAGTGACGATCACACGGCCCACCAACCCATCGGGCGTAACGACCGGCATGTCTTTTTGCACACCCGCCGTCGTCCCCTGGTCTATCACAATCGTGTTGAACCATTGATTGGCGTCGCGGGCGATGACGTTGGCGTCTAGGGCGGGATAGTTCTGGCTCGAACGCCACTTAACGTAAGTGTCGAGCCGTTCGGCGACTTTGGCTTTGTCTTCGGCGGCTTGCACCTGTTGTTGCATCGTTGCGACCTGTTTGCGCAACTGATCGTTCTCAACGCGCGCATCGCGCACAATCAAATAGTGATTCCACGTATAGCGGAAGCTGCCCACCCCGTGCGTCGTGACGAATTGTATCGGCCAGTAAAGCGTCATCAGCCAGCCTTGTCCGATATAGGAACCGGTGCGACCGGGAGCGCGATTGAGCGACACGACGACGAGATGCGCTACCAGCAACACGGCCAGCAGCGTTGTCGCATCTTTGCTGACTTTATCGAGAATCGGCACAGGAAAAAGTTAAACAGGAGCCAAGTAAAACGCCGTCATCGCGTGGGGATTGACGCGAAACAAACCAACCGAACCTTTCACCACGAAGCGCACGAAGAACACGAAGGAAAGAAGAAGAAGAGAGGGAAAATAAAAGCGAAAACTGCTTCCCGGCTTTTCTTCTTCCTGCCTTCGCGTTCTTCGTGCGCTTCGTGGTTGTCAAAGATTGGTAGGACCCGCCTTAGTTCCCAGGCAAGGTCGCGCCATCCCATTTCACGCGGCGCAGCAGATCGAAATCGGAAAGCATCTGGCCTGCACCCAGCACTACGGAAGAGAGTGGGTCTTCGGCTTGCGAAACGGGCAATCCTGTCTCGCGGCTCAGGCGATGATCGAGTTTCTTGAGCAGCGAGCCGCCACCCGTGAGCACGATGCCGCGATCTACGATGTCGGCGGAAAGTTCGGGCGGCGTGCGTTCGAGCGCGACGCGTACGGCGTTGATAATAGTCGCCACCGAATCGGCCAGCGCTTCCCGAATTTCTTCGTCATTGACGACGATGGTTTTCGGAATGCCTTCGATCAGGTTGCGGCCTTTGATTTCCATACTCAACGGCGTGTCGAGCGGATCAGCCGAACCGACTTCGAGCTTGATCTGTTCCGCCGTGCGTTCGCCGATGAGCAGGTTGTATTTGCGTTTGATGTATTGCGTGATGGATTCATCCATCTCGTTGCCCGCCACGCGCACCGACTTGGAATAGACGATGCCTGAGAGCGAGATGACGGCGATGTCGGTCGTACCGCCGCCGATGTCTACGATCATATTGCCGTGCGGTTCGGTGATGGGCAGTCCCGCACCGATAGCCGCCGCCATCGCTTCTTCGACGAGATAGACTTCAGAAGCCTTGGCGCGATAAGCCGAATCTTCGACCGCGCGGCGTTCGACCTGCGTGATCTCCGACGGAATTCCGATCACGATGCGCGGACTCACCCAGGTTTTGCCGTTGTGAGCTTTGCGGATGAAATACTGCAACATCTTTTCGGTGACTTCGAAATCGGCGATGACGCCGTCTTTCATCGGACGAATCGCCACGATATTGCCCGGCGTACGACCGAGCATCTCTTTGGCTTCTTTGCCGACGGCTTCGACTTTGTGCGTGACTTTGTTGATAGCGACGATAGAAGGCTCAGACACGACGATGCCGCGCCCGCGCGCGAACACCAACGTATTCGCCGTGCCTAAATCAATCGCCAAATCGCTGGAAAACAGACTGAAGATCGAACGTAAATTCATTCCGGTTGGGATGACACACGCTGAAAAGCATGGTTGCCATCAGGGTGGTGCAAAACTTTCTAAACAGGATTCAAAACGTATGACGCGCGTTTAACAGGTGAGTTGTGGAGATGCGGAGTTTTTCATCCGTTACGTCTCATCTATTGCAGAAACGCTCTAACCAGACAGTAAAACAAGTGCCTTGCAAGGGGCTAAATTCTCTAGGGCCAGTATGGGGGAAGATATTTCCGTCCAGCGTCGGCACGCACAATAACGCAAAGCGTCACTAAAATGAAGCACCCGCGAAAAAATCTTTATTCAAGCCGATAAAACTCAAAGCGCAGGCGCACGGTCACCGACCGCGCATCCTGCGCTTAAAAGTGCAACTAGATTGAGAGCAAGAGCGAG
>JABFSD010000711.1 GCA_013140935.1 Acidobacteriota bacterium | reverse complement strand
GCAGTGGCTACGACACGTTCGGCACTCGCAGCGGGATTGTAACGACGCGCTTTGGCTACACCGGACGCGAACACGATCCTGATACGGGGCTGATGTATTACCGGGCGCGGTGGTACAGTCCGGAGACGGGACGTTTTGTGAGTGAAGACCCGATTGGGTTGGCAGGCGGGATTAACCTGTATGCTTATGTTGAAAACGATCCTTTTAATTCAATTGATCCATCAGGCTTACAAAAGAAGGGAGGCGGTAGCAAATCCACTTCGCCACCAGCGCCTACTTTGCCGACTCTTTCGCCCCAGTCTATTTGTCCCACGGTTCCGAAGGTCGTGGTTGTAAATATTTGGTATCCAAAGGGTAAAAATTACGGGCACGCATCACTCACATTAAGTGATGGAAAAAATCTGGGATGGTGGCCGTCGGAAGACCCAGATCCGGCATGGCGATCATTCTGGGGAGTACCAGGCCATACTAAAACCTACCTAAAGGAAGTTGAGGTGGAAGGCCGTTCGCCAGATTATGCAATTCTCTTTTATGGGCTGAATGAAGAGAAAATAAAAGCGGCTTATGCTGAAGCTACGCAGAATGGATGGAATATTGGCCAGCGCAGTTGCACATCAGTTGCTATCAGATCACTGAATGCTGGAGTACCTAACGATGCTGATAAAATCCCTCAGATCGTGATAAATGAGATGAACATAATTGAACCAGAGATGTTTCATGGTTTCGTTATGACTCTTAGGCGCAGATTTGGAAATAGGAGGTAAAGTATGTTATGAAAGCAATATATTTTCTATTGTTTTTAGGTGCTACAACAGCTTGTTGGATTGTTCGAAGTAAGCCCGAAGAAGCTCCTGTCGGATTTGACTCAAGTAGTCAATTAAAGAATTCTCAATTATCGGTGACCGATCCTCGCCCCAATGATTTTGAGATGTCTGCAGTGGAACGAAAAGCATTCATTGAAAAGGTGCGGAGTGTGCAGTTGGGTCAAACGTTGGACGAGCTTACAGGCGCATTGGGTAAACCAAATTTTGGCCCTATCCCTGTCGTAAAACCTGGACCAGGAGTTATAGCAAAAAAAAGTATAGATTATTATGTCAAGATGGAGGAAATAAAGTTTCCTAATCATCTGCGCGATGAATCATTGACATTTTACTTTGACAGTGAAGATCGGCTTATTTGCGTAAGTTCGACCCTAAAAGACGTCCCAAGCATTGGGTCAACTAAAGGGGAGAATTAATTGCATCAAATACGACGCCCTGGGCCGGCGCATCGAACGCACCAGCACGACCGGTGAATGGCAACGTTACAGCTACGACGGGATGGAGTTGCGGTCGGAGGAAAACAGCGATGGCACGTGGGTGAGTTACGTTGACGGCAATGAATTCGACGAACATCTGTGGCACGGCGCTCAACCGGCAAGTAACAGTTCGGCTACTAAATAAGGCTCAATAGCTGTTTCTGGAAGCTAAATCAGCAAGAGCGAGAGAATTGATGGGGCTTGTATTTTTAGCTCCCAGAAACAGCTATTGAGCCTTGTTTGATAGATAACAAACGCAGTCGGCGATAATCGGCGTACCATTGGCCGCCATCATAATTACTTTCGCGCAGGTACATTTCGATCTCGGTCAAGGCTTCTTCTTTTTGCGCGGCATTCAATTCAACAAACATGCGTTCGGCGAACATCGTCAGCCAATTGCGCATCCCGGCTTCGCCTTCGAGCGGCGTGGGGCGATCAAATAGCCAGGCTTGCGTGACTTCCAATCCACAGCTTTCCAACAACGAACTGTATTCGCCAATCGAAGGGTAATACCAACCGTGCGGCACGTCGTGGCCAGTGTATTGGCGCAAGACCATTTGCGTGGCTTCGATAATGTTCGACACGTTGCCGCGTCCGCCAAACTCGGCCACGAAACGTCCGCCGGGCTTGAGCGCAGCGGCGATGCACTTTGCTGCGGCTGCAGCTTCTGTCACCCAATGCAAGACGGCGTTGGAAAACACCGCGTCGAACTTTTCATCCAACGCAAAGCTCGTGGCATTGCCCTGCACAAACCTGAGTTCAGGATAATTCTGCCGCGCGGTGGCGAGCATCGTTTCGGAATGATCGAGTCCGATGACGCGCGCGCCGCTTTGCGCGATTTGGTAGGTGAGTTGTCCCGTACCGCAGCCAAGATCAAGAATGACTTCGTCGGCTTGCGGTGCGAGCAATTCGACCAAACCTTGTCCGTAGCCAAACACGAAAGCGTGGCGTTTTTCATACAGCGCGGAGTTCCATTGTTGTTCGGGCATAACGGTTTATTCGTCGAGTAAGGCCAGTAAAGCCTGTTCAACTTCAGTGGGATTCGAGTGATGAATGCGAATGATTTTTTGCTTTGACGTAGCGCCGCTCAAGATTTCGATGTCAACCCGCGCTACGTCGAGCAGCTTGGCAAATAACTTGATGAATTCTTCGTTGGCCGCGCCGTCTACGGGCGGCGCAGCAAGGCGGATTTTCAAAGCGCCATCGTGCAAGCCTGCGATGGCGCTTTGCGAGGCGCGCGGTTGTACGCGGACGGCAAAGGTCAGTGAGCTATCGGCCAATGTGACACGCAACATAAACTAAGGCGTCGTTCGGAAATAAATTAATCAGGCG
>JABFSD010000311.1 GCA_013140935.1 Acidobacteriota bacterium | reverse complement strand
CAGCGACGCGACAGAATCGAAACGACTGTTTCGCCAGTTGTTGTTGTGGGGCTTTGCGATGGCATTCGTGGGCGCGCTGTTCTGTCAACTGTTCGCCGGGTTGATTGCGCGCTGGTAAAGCAACTGCTGAGGTTTCGCGGAGTTGCCGCAAAGATGGAGCATGGCGTTTCCTCATGGTTCTTTTTCGAGCGCAATCGTTAAGGTCATTATGCTGCCGGCGCTTACGGCAATCTTGCGCTTCCAGGGTTGGTACCCGGTTTTTTGTACGACGACTTGGTATTCGCCTTCGGGTAAGCGAATGGTCGCAGGCGGATTGCCCACGAATTTTTCCTCGATCCAGATTTCGGCCCCTTCCACTTCGCATTTGAAATTCACGGCGGTGGTATTGCGATTCGTAGCGCCTGTGAATTTTTCAGGATCGAGTTGATGGTCGTGATTCACATAAGCCGTCACAAAGGTGCCTTGAGGAATCGTCAGGTCTTTGCCCTTGATTAACAGAAAGAACGGCGCCGCAGGAAAAAAAAACATGCCGGTCACTGCCGCCGCCGTCGCCACGCCGTTGACGCGGCTGCCGTCTGCCGCTGCATTGACGGCCCGTAACTCGACACGCGAGCCGTCCGCCAGCACTACGGCATTGATTTGCACGGCGAGTTTGCCCGAACGTCCCATGCGGCGTTTGGGCGCTGCCTCGACCACCGTGCCGAGCGCGAGTGCGCCTTGTTTGATGACGACTTTTTCATCCACTTCCACCTCTTCGAGTACGGTGAAATCAACCGTCGCGCCGCTTTGCTCCGTGGCCGAAGAAAGGTTGCGCATGAGTTTGAGCTTGACCGGAGTTCCGTCCACCAGCACGAATCCCGCATTGGGCCGTGGCGTCAGCCGCAGTTGCGGGCGTGCGGGAGGTGGCGCTTCATCAGGAAACCGTATTTGCGCTGACGCCGTTATCGCGCCGGCAGACACCAGCTCCATCAGCCAGAGGAATATCGTGAATGAATAAAACAGCACATTTCGATAGGTCATGATTTTATGGACTTGAAGCGCAGCGGCGCAGGTTGATAACCGAGCTAAATCGAAACAGGCAACATTAGTACAGAAGAAATTAGACAGGATTCACAGGGTTTTCAGGATGGACAGGATTAACCCATAGGCATAGGCATTTCCGCTTTTTCTCTTCATCCTGTTCATCCTGAAAATCCTGTGAATCCTGTCTAATTCCTTTCTGCTCTGATTTAGTTGACAGCTAGCGCGTGCCGGACTTTTGCAGCATCAGCAGAAAGTTGGAAAGGTTCGTGATGTCCATCAACTGATAGCCATCCTGCACCAGCTTTTGAATTTCTTTATTCACACTGGTATCCGTGAATTTCGTGACCAGCTTGATTTCAAAGGGCGTCGCGGAGCCTTCGGCGGTCGGCGTGCGCTCAAAAATCGTCGCCAGTCCGCCCGCGCCATTGCTCGTCGCCATATAGCGGAAACCTTGTTTGCTGAGATCATTCATTTCTTTTTCCATCGTATTGACGCGATTGGTTCCCAGCACTTGATACTCTACGCGCGGCGCTTTGACGCCGGGTTCGCGCACCATAATGGTCAACGCAGCCGGCGCGGCGTAATAGAAACGGTATCCTTGCTGCGCCGCTTCATTCATTTCTTTTTCGAGCGTTTTCAGGCGTGAAGTCGCCAGCGTTTTGTATTCGCGCCCCATGCTGGCGGCGGGCGTTTCGCGATTGCGCGCGAGAATCATCGTCAACTCAATGGGCAAACCCGCCATGATGCCGAACATTTTCTGTTTGACCGAATTGTCCATCGTGCGTACGAAACCGCTGGGTACATAGCCCTGCGAGACGGCTGCTTCTGTCTCTTTTTGCAGCGTGGATTCTTTCTTGGTGTTGAGGAAGATGTATTCCAGTTTGGCAGTTTTCTGCCCGGCGAGACGTTCGAGCACGATGAGCGTTTCATTGCCGACGAGGACGCGTTCGGTGGTCATGACGCCGCGAAAGTCGTAGCCCTCGGCAATGGCGGCCTTGAATTCGTTTTCCAGCGTGCCGATGCGTTGCGCCGCCAGCACTTTGTATTCATAACGTGGCGCTTCGGCTCCCGGTTTTTTAAGCAAGGCTCCCATCGTATCGGAGTTGTTAGCTTTGGGCAGCAACAACAAACGCCATCCTTGCGCGGCATTTTGATTAAGTTCTTTTTCCAGTGTGCCGGTGGCTTGCACATTGAGGAAGTAATATTCCTCAGCGCCGGTAGCAGATTGCGCCCAGGCCGACGCCGCGCTGAGCGCGATAAACAAGATGCTGATTAAGCGCGAACATTTCATGATTTTTTAGCTCCTGTAAAAGTAATGGGATCGGACGAAATTAGGTTCGGGGCCGGTGTTGCGTGGAGTCCGCAGACATACTTCACAAAACAGTGCGCGGTTGCAAGCTGGTTTGATGGCCCGCTTGAACTGATCGTGAAGAAAGACGGCTGGGAATATCAGACTGCATCTGTACCAACGCCGCCCCAACGCCGCTCACGGGTCTGGTTGCGCGGAAAAAGCGATTCGCTTACCGTTCCGCTTCGATCACATCCGCAGTTCAAATTCACTTTTCATCAGGAGCTTTCATTCATGAGCGAAGCAATCAATCCACTTA
>JABFSD010001228.1 GCA_013140935.1 Acidobacteriota bacterium | reverse complement strand
GAAGCGCGCCAACTCATTCCCGCCGCCGAACCGCTCGCGTGTGTGAACGCGGCGACTTATGCCCTCGGTTCGCTCGCGCCTGATTCGCTGGTTGCGGCTTTCGGCAAACGGCTGGCGACTGAAACCAAAGCCGCCGGGCAATGGACGGCTTCGCTGGCTGAAACCACCGTCAGCGTCACCGACGCGCAAGGCGAGAAACGCAACGCATACATCCTTTTTGTTTCGCCGACCCAGGTGAATTTCGTCATCCCGACCGGCACCGCCAGCGGAATGGCGTTGATCGAAATCACCAGCGCCGACGGTTACGTAACGAGTGTCACGCGCAACATCGCTGCCGTAGCGCCCGGCCTTTTCTCGGTTGACGCCACCGGCAACGGCTGGGCCAGCGGCGTCGTGCTGCGCGTCTTTGCCGATCAATCGCAAAAATATGAACCGCTGGTGCAATACGATTCGCTCACGCAGCAATTCGTCTCGCTGCCTATCACCATCAACAACCCCGACGAAAAAGTCTTTCTCGTTTTATTCGGCACCGGCTGGCGCTGGCGCAGCGAAATCGCCGCCATCAGCTTGCGCGCAGGCGGCGTCAATCTGCCGGTGCAATATTGCGGCATCGGCCCCTTGCTGGGACTCGATCAAATGAATATCGAATTGCCCGCGAGTCTGGCGGGCCGAGGCAATCTGGTGCTTGAGGTTACGATTGACGGGCAAACCGCGAATCCGCTGCGGTTTAACGTGAAATAGTCGGGTGAGTATGGGCTGTTAGTCTTGGCTCTATTGGTGTGAAGCTGCCAGCAACTCAACGCCAACTAACGTCCGGTTGTGGTAATCGTAGATCAAGCCTTTTTCCAAATCATCGGTAGTGCGGTTCGCAGATAAATCGTCGCGGAACTTCAGATAAAGCGTGTCCGCTTCAGCATCGTAGCGAATCGAAATAGGCAGGGCAGGCAACTCGACACGTTGCGCCGCGCTCACCAACAAGGCACTAGGATTTATTTTTATTCGTTTGCGCGCCATATCACTTGTCTCCGATTGTATGAGTCTTTGAGGTAGGCTGTTATAACAAAGCCATCGCCTCGATTCACTTCGCGGTAAACCACATGCAAAAAACCATTTCGCCCGTGTGAAGTCACTGCCACTTGTACCCCGCCTGCTGCGCGCAAAACCAAGTCCGGGGTTTCGATAGTGTCAAGTACATCCTCTTCGTAATTGCGCAGGTAAGGTCGTGAATCAAGAATGTGTTCCCATCGTTCATCCGTCAACCGAATGGACACGCCGTTGATTGATTCCGCCGTTCCCAAAATCATTGGCTTGCTCCTTTTCAAATGGCTTTGGCCGAACAACTTTACGGCTCCATTTTCATCCCGAACAGCCGTCGAATACTTTTCGACGCAATCGAGATACACATGTCAATTATGGCGCAGCTTTAGGCGGCTTCTCATTTTTGGTATCAGGCTCACAAGCACGACCGTCTTTATCACGATCTAGCTTGGGATCATATGCCGGATGTCCTTTCTCAACTCCATCAGGGTATTTCTTACGAAGCTCTTTGCAGTTTGGGAAAGATTCCTTTTTTTCTTTCTGAGCAAAAGCCGGAGAAGAGACGGCAACTCCAAAAGCGAGGCTCGCAGTCAAAGTAAAGAGTCTGAATGTTTGCATATGGCTCTATGGTTCGGAAAAAGTAACTGTTCGTAACTCAGCATAGAAATAAACCAAAGCTACGAACAGTTACGGAACTACCAATCACACCAGCTTATGCTTGCGCACCGGCAAATCACGCACGCGCTTGCCCGTCGCGGCAAAGATCGCGTTGGTCAACGCCGGAATCATTGGCGGCACGCCTGGTTCGCCTACGCCTGCCGGAGGCGCGTCGCTCGGCACGATATGGACGTGCGTTTTCAACGGAGCCTCATGCATGCGCGCGACCGGATAGCCGTCAAAATTCGATTGCTGAATCACGCCGTTAGCCGCTGTGATTTCGCCCATCATTGCGATGCTCGTGCCGAACACCGCTGAACCTTCGAGTTGCGATTTGACGCGGTCGGGATTGATGACGCGGCCTGCGTCAATCGCTACGTGAACCGATGGAATGCGCACGCGGCCTTGCTCATCCACCACGACTTCGACGACGAAAGCCAGATAGCTGAGAAAGCTGCGATGCGCGGCAAAGCCGAAGCCGTGACCTTTCGTAGCCTTTCGTTTCGCCCAACCCGATTTTTCAGCGACGAGTTCGATCACGTTGCGCATCCGTCCGGTGTCTACGGGATATTCATCCTGCGACTTGCCGTGATTGACGTAGCTCTTATCCAACGCGACCTTGCGCGGCGCACCCAACACATCCAGCGCGTATTCAACTGCATCACGTTTCGCCAACACTGCCAACTCATCAAGGAAAGAATGAATCGCAAAAGCCTGATAGATATTCGCCACCGAACGCAGCCAGCCGATGCGCACGTGATTTTTCGCGGGGCCGTTTTCGGCGCGATGGTTCGGAATGTCGTAAGGCAAATCATTCCAGCCCATCATCATTTCAAAGTCGGCAGCGTGCGTCGCCAGCGGACTGAACGTCGTGCCAATCGAAGGATAGGCCACCCGTTGCAACCACGCCGTCGGCTTGCCCTTCGCATCGAGCGC
>JABFSD010000280.1 GCA_013140935.1 Acidobacteriota bacterium | reverse complement strand
TATACGTCTTTGCCCGCGTTACAGGCATCCACCGCAATCGAAGCGTGCCAGTGATCGGGCGTCGCGATCAATACGGCGTCAACATCTTTGTTCGAAAGCAACGCATGATGGTCGCCTGTGATGGTCGCTTTACCACCGGTTTGATCTTTCGCCAAGAGCGCGTTTTTTTCGTATACATCGCAAATGGCAATGACATCAATTTCAGGTTCTTTGATCATCTGGCGCAGCACCTGCAAGGCACGATCACCTGAACCAATGACGCCAAGGCGAATGCGATCATTGGCGCCGAGCACGCGATTCCAACTGCCAGCGTTCATCAGTACGCCTGCGCCAGCGGCAAGACGTGCTGAATTACCTAAAAAAGCTCGTCGTGTTTTATCTGTAAGTGACATATCGAAAAAACTCCTATGTTAAGGTTATTGATTGTGATTTATTTGTCGTAAGCGTTCAGCCCTTTTTTGTAATTCGGGTCTTGCGACGCTAAATCGGAGCGATAGCTGATTGCATTTGCCGTCGGGAAATTCGCTGGAATTTTTTGCGTAACTTTGCCCGTTGCTGCCCATTCTGTGCCGCGCTGAAAAGTAGCGGTGAACCCCACACAACTCAGAGCGATCACATCGTGTCCCATTGCTGTATGAAAAATTTTCCCTTTGCCATAGCTCAGCGTCATCAAGATTGGCTCATCGCGGTTTGTGCCACGATTCGCGGGATCAGCAAATGAAGTGGCAAGCACCGTCATATTTTTCCCGGGGCCACGCAAGCTGGTGTAAAGCTCATCATTTTCGGCAGGCCTTTGGTAATCGGATGATTAGTTTCGCGTACGGCGACTTGATAGGGCAGGCGCAAGCCGTGATTGCCAGCATTGCCGGGCGAGGTATCCGAAGACAATTTACCATCCTTGAAAAACCAATACGCGCCAGAATCCTGATTGCGTCCGCGCCAACCGCCAATGCCAATCATTTCATTGAATTCTTTCCATTTGCCGAAAGCGTTATTCGCAGCGTGAACAATCACCAATCCGCCGCCGTTTTTGATGTATTGCTCAAACGACGACTTGATCTCATCTGACCAGCGTTCATCCGGCGCGTCGTAATTCATCACGACAACTTGATATTTGCTGAACTCCGGTTTGAAGCCGCTGAAATCTGCTTTTGGTGGAGGGGCAGTGACTACGTCAACTTGAAATAAACCTGTTTCTTCCAATTGTTTTTTCAGAACTGGTGTAGTCATTTGCCATTTGTGATAAGGCCCTCCGCTTTCACCATCCAACAGCATCACGCGAATTGGCGCGGCTTGTAATGTGAAAGCAAAAAACGCAACGAAGAAGAGCGTAAAAAAGATTTTTTGCATGATTTTATTTCCCATTTAGAACTAGTACCTCGTCACGCTGATTTTGATGGGTAGAAAAGCGCAAAGGTAATGTAGGGCGGATTACTAATCCGCCCTACACCCCTCATTTCTATCGTGATGGGGTACTAGCAATTTGACGCTAATCAGTACTACCTGCGTATGCGGGTGGTGCAATTGACATAATTCCCGCCACCCGCTTACGCCAGTGGTACTGACATTGATTTTATAAACCTGGTTTTGGAGGTTTCACTGGCTCCCAAGCCGATACGCCAGTGCGCTTAACTTGGCGGCGAAACAACTTGCCGCCTTGCGTGACGTAAAGCCAATTCTTTTCTGCGCCGCCAAAAGCAATGTTGCCAATAACTGCTGAACCAGCTTCGGGTTTACTTAATAATTGCGCACAACGGCCAATCTGTTCGCACACCTGAATGCCCAGCGCACTCGTCGCATAAAGATGACCGGTGGAATCAACGGTTAAGCCCGCGACGCCGCTTTGCGGTGAGAGTTCAGGCATCTCAAGGCGATGAAAAGGCTCGCCATTGGTGAGCGAACCGTCAGCCGCAACTTGGTAATTCCACGTATATTTGAAATGTCCGTCGGCGATGTTCAGCAATTGCTGATCGGGCGAAAGCGTGAGCGCGGTGGGGTTCAAAATGTTTTCGCAATTCGACACGACGCGCGCTTTGCCGCTCGCGTCAATCAAATTGACGGTCTTGCGCGCAGTATCCAAAAAATAGATTGCGCCTTTCGCCGTGAGGGCAAGGTCGTTGGCAGTGACGTTATTGGCGACGACTTTTTCATCGCCGCTCGCGCCGTAACTCACGATGCGTTTGCGCGCGAGTTGTGAGGCATACAACCGTCCGTCCGCGCCTGTGCGCAAAGCCGATGCGCCTGCCGTGTTGTCTTTGAAGAGCGTCACCTTGCCGCTCGCATCCGACTTGTAAATGCGATTGCTTGCGGGGTCGGCGAAATAGACGTTGCCTTCTTTGTCGGCAGCAGGGCTGGCAACCGATGAATATATTTCACCGACCTGTTGCCACGGTTTGTCGAACGAAATAATCGAAGTGACGGCTCCACGCGGGCCGCCGGGTTGCGCGGGCGGACGCGGCGCGTTTGGATTCGCATTCGCAGCCTGTGCCGGACGAGGTGGCATCACAGGCGCGGGCGGTTCTTTGACTTCGATGGGTTTGGGATATTCGCGCCAGAGCCAGCGCAAGGCTTCGGGCATGATCGCTGCGCCGTGACGCAGGTTGTGGCCTTCTTCGCCGACGACGAGCTTTAC
>JABFSD010000469.1 GCA_013140935.1 Acidobacteriota bacterium | reverse complement strand
GTCCGCTACATAAAACGAAGGCAGCCCCGTGCCCAGCAAATGCACGGTGAACTTGCGCGCGATGGGGATGAGGCGTTCGAGCAACAGCAAACGGCGGCGACCCCATACGCGAATCTCTTGCGGTGCGTCGCCGCGATAAATCGAACGCGGGCAGACGACTTCGGTTTCCCACGGCTCGAATACGATGCGCACCGGCTTGCCGGGTTCGAGGTGATAACGCATGCCGCGCGGCCCTTGTTTTTCTTTGCGACGGCGCAAGACGAAACACAGATTGTGAACGTCCATCGGATGCAATTCGACTTGCACGGCGGGCAGCGTCATCGCCGAACTCACCTGCAAAAAGCCGCGCACCCAACTGTCAGGCAAATCAATTTTGACTTCGCGGAAGGTGTCTTCGTGCGTGGTCTGGATTTCAAAGCCCGACGGATCAACCTCGAAATTCGTCGTCTTGTAAGTGCGAATTTTTTGGAATTCCTGATAGAGGTTTTCTGAATAATCAATGTTGGTCGTGCCGCAATTGAACGCGCCGACTTTGTGGAAGATTTCGTAATCCACACTCAGCCGCGCGTAACTCGCTTCGTCTACGCTAAAGCATTCAAAGAAAAGTTCGTCGGGATGAACCGTGATGACGGGGTCGAACAGAAAACGATAATCCGACAAATGACGAAAGGCATAATTTTGAAATTTCTTGCGCGCTTCCCAATAAGGTTTCATTCGTTCGGCGTGCCGAAAGTTAAGCCCCTTCAATTCGTTTTGCAGCGGTTGCATCCGCGCCAGCACGTCGCTGCGTTGCGCGGCGATGGCTTGCCAGTCGAGTTCTTCTTGCTGCGCCGCCCATTCCAGATAAGCGGTTTTATCTTTCGGTTTGAAGCGCAAGTCAGCGACGACTACGTCATGCAGTGCGCTGATGGCTTCGCGGAACAACAGGCTCTGCCCCAACTCGCCGCTGAAATAAGTCGGCTCACGTTTCACATCAGGCGCGAACGACATCCGCGTCAGCCGCGCGCCGCTCTCGACCGTCGTGTTTCCGTTGTAAGCAAAGTCGAATCGCATAGTTTTCGCTGGCAGCTAGCAAGCGAGCTACCTTACACCCATAGGACTTATAGGACTCATAGGACTTATAAGACCTATGAGTAGCACTCATCTTTGGGTTAGCCCACGAATCTGAATCGGCAACTCAGTCGCCGGATAAGCTCGCCGAATCGTGAGCATCGTTTCGAGCGTAGCGGCTTTATCGCCTATCGCCATCGTGACGGATTGGCGCGTCAAAATTTCAGCCACCACCGTCGCCGCCTCAAAACTCTTTTGCCCTTCGGCGGCCAGAAAATTCATCACGCGGCTTTTGGCTACGCGGGCGCGGTTGACGCGCGCCAACACGCTGACGAAATAGGGTTTCAATTCGCGCAGCCGCGCCGCATCACCTGCTGCATAACGTTCGAGATAATTCGTAGCGAACAATTGCAAATCAGTCGTCGGGTGTTCGCTCAGTTTCAACAGATATTCCTGTCCGTCAGCGTCGGCGAAATAGCGCGAAATCAAATCGCGTCCGAACTTTTGCACTTCGGGGCGCGTGCTGTCGCAGATGCCGACCAATAAGCCGGGCGTGAATTCCGCAGCGGTAAATTCGCGCTCAAACGCAGCGAAATAAAATTGCCGCGCGTCATCCCAACGCACGTCGAGCAGGCGTACGCCTTGCGCGAGTTCGTCGTGACAGCCCGATGGATTGGTCGCGCAACGAAAGCGATCAAGGTTGTACGTAAACAGCGATTGCGCCGCGTCACGTACAGTTTTGACTTGGTGGTCAGCGAAGCGCGCGATTTCAAGCGTAGCGACATCCGCCAGCCATGAGGCATTTGGGGCGGCCTTTTGTTGAATTTTGTTGTGCAACAACGAACCGCCCAATTCCTGCGCTTCTGACGATTTGGCGCGAATGAGTTGCGTAATCGTTTCGCGCGAAGCCGCGTCTTGCCACGCCGTACCCAAATCAGTTTTGAGTGTTTGCACTACGGTGCGATGAACGCCCGCGTGCGATTCGCGCCGCAACAACACGGCGATCAAACGGTCGGCCATGCGGTCGGCGAACGTGCGATGGTTTTCGCTCAGACGTTGCAACACCGGACGAATCGCCTGACGAATGTCTTCGAGTTCGTGCGTCACGAAAGCCGTCAGCAAAGCTTCGTTTTTCAGCAAACGTTCGTCAGGCCATTGCCCCAACAAGCGAATGCCGATGCCGCGCATCGAAGCGTGCGGCGAAGCGATCAACGAATGAATCACCGTCTCAGGCAATTGATCGGCAGGCGTTTCGTGATTGAGCAGCAGAAATCCGCCGAGTTCTTGCACCACCAATAACGGATGGTCGAGCAAGTCGCGGATGATCGCCATTCCGGCGGTGCGCAGATGTGCGCTGAAACAGGTTTGTAAAATCGTTGAAACGTCACGCGTGACCTCGTGCGCGAGTGGTTCGTGCTGGGGCGTTAGCACGATTACGAAAGCCAATAAGCGGACGATCAAGATGCGCGCTGTGTCATCGCTAAGTTTCGCCGTTTGCAAAAACGTAAGGGCAAACGCGCGCGTGTCGGCGTATTCGCTCGTCACCAAATTCGCCAGAAAGCCCGCCGCTGATAAGTAATGTTG
>JABFSD010000703.1 GCA_013140935.1 Acidobacteriota bacterium | reverse complement strand
CCTTTCGGCTTCGAGCGGCGTTTCGCCAATGCAGCCCTTGCTTATGCGCGCGCCTGCTGACACGAACAAAGGAAACAACACATGGAACTGGGACAGACCTTCACCGGCCTCACGGCGGGAATCAGAGCGATTGATTTGCGACGTTAAGACTTTCGAGCGGCGTTGGGCTTAACACTCGGCGGCATCCCCGGCGTGCTGCTCGCGGCGTTTGTAGTGAAATCGCTTCCGCTCGATGTGCTGCGCTGGCAGGTAGTCGTCGTCATCGTTTACACAGCAGCGATGATGCTGCGCACGGCTTATGCTGAGCGCAAATTGTTGACGAGCCCAAATCAACCTGGAGGAAATTATGTCGCCCATTCGACCGACTAAATTCGCGCACATCGTTTATCAAACCAGACGCTTCGAGGAAATGGTGGATTGGTATCAAAAAGTCTTCGAGGCCACCGTAGTCTATCAAAACCTTGCGCTCGCCTTTCTCACCTACGATGAAGAGCATCACCGCTTCGCCTTTATCAACATGGCGGCGTTCAAGCCTGATGTCCCTGACACCGGCGGGCGCAGCGATGTCGGGGTGAATCACACGGCGTACACTTACGCGCACCTGGGCGATTTGCTCGACACTTACGAACGCCTCAAACAAGCGGGCATCGCGCCCTATTGGCCGATTCATCACGGCATCACGCTTTCGCTGTATTACCAAGACCCGGACGGCAATCGCATAGAGTTTCAGGTAGACGCTGACAATGAATACATGCTCAGCGAAGCGTTTGCCGCGAATCCCATTGGCGTGACGATTGACCCTGAAGCATGGCTCTCGCAATACCGCAGCGGCGTTCCGGTAGAGCAATTGATGGTGATGCCAACAGGCGCAATGTCACCCATTCCAGTCGAACACGGCATCTCGTGATGGCCTTGCAAAGTATGGAGTGCGGTCGGCTCGCCGCCGCTTTCCGTTCGCAGCGCGAGACTCCCGCTTAACCCTGAATGTTTCGATAACGAAAGCAAAAGCGGGGGCGAGCCGACCGCACTCCACATGTGTGGTAAAGTTGCGACTGATGATGACCGCCAGCTAATCGAAGTCGCGGTTGAATCCATCGAAAAAATCATTCACAGAAAAGCACTCCCCCTATGTTTCGAAGGCTCTGGTTACTCGCTTCGTTGTATCTCTGTTTTTTGGTCGCTTTAGGCGCGCTGGCAGCCGCGCAGGCGCAAACGATTCTTACCGCCGACCAATGGCAAAACCGTCAGGCCGTTGAACTCGACCAGCTCAATTGGATGTATTCGCCCAATGATGAGCCGCGCTTTGCCGAACCGCAGTTCGATGATCGCGCGTGGGAAACGTTGAACGGCACCGCAATTACGCTCGACCGTATTCCTCAAAGTGGCTGGCGCGGTCTCGGCTGGTTTCGGTTGCGCTTGAAAGTTGATCCGGCGCTCGTCAATCAACCGCTGGCGTTGGTGATGGTGCATTTCGGTGCGTCTGAGGTTTATCTGAACGGCAAGCTCATCGAACGCTTCGGCACGGTCGGCACGACGCCGGAAAGCGAAGTGGAATACAACCCCAATACCGTACCGCTCAGCATTGTCCTGGATGGGCGCAGCGAGCATGTGATTGCCGTGCGGCATTCGTGCATGGTGATGCGCGATGTGACTTCGTGGCGGAGTCGTTGGCTGCATCGCCTCGCCGACCAACAGATTTTGAGAAACTTTTCGAATCGCACGATTGAGTATGGCGCGGGCTTCGGCATCAAGATGCAGGAATTGAATCAGGCGCAAGCCACCATTGATCGGCTGAGGTCGCCGGACGGGAGGGGCTTCGCGCTGTATGCCAGTGGACTGGCGCTAGTCATCGGCCTGTTACATCTGCTGATGTACTGGTTTTATCCAGACCAGCGCGCCAATCTTTTCTTCGGACTGTTTGCCGGTTTGGTGTTTGCCACCTTCACCTCCCAGTATGCGGTGAATGTCGGGCATTACGGGGCGAGCGGAATCATGTTGCTGTCGGTGGTGAATAGTCTTGCGTTCCACTTATTTTTGTTATCGTTGCTGGCCTTCTTTTATACGGTCTTTTTACAGCGTTTGCCCGGGCTGTTCTGGCTCTGGCTGGTTGCCGCTGGTTTATTTTTCTTCCTCGCTCAATTCAGCCTACTACAAACAGGCTATCGGAGTTTTATCGGGCTGGTGTTTGTTGAAGTGCTACGCGTGGTGATTCTGTCCATCAGGAAGAAAGCAGACGGAGCCGGGATTCTGGGGATCGGCTTGCTGCTCTGCGGCATAATGATGGTGATCCTCAGTTTCTATCAGTCAACCGGAGTAGTTCCGCCTTTAATATTCAGGGTTATTGGCGTGTTCAGTCTGGTGCTTCCGCCTTCGATCTTTATGGCGCGCCGCTTCGCCCGCATGAACCATGACCTTGAAGCGCAACTCGTACAAGTCAAACAACTATCAGCCGATGCGTTGGAACACGAGAAAGTCAAAGCCGAGAACGACCGCCGCGCCGCTGAACTCGAAGAAGCCCGCCAGTTACAGTTCTCGCTGCTGCCGAAGCAATTGCCGAGCCTGCCGCATCTCGACATCGCGGCTTATATGCGAACCGCTTCAGAGGTCGGCGGCGACTATTACGACTTTCACACGAC
>JABFSD010000485.1 GCA_013140935.1 Acidobacteriota bacterium | reverse complement strand
GGGCAGGGTGTCAGCCAATGGCGCAAACAGCGGATGGCGCAGATGAAAGAAGTTTTTCGGAAATTCGAGATTGAAGAAAGTCGCTTCGTATTTTTCAAACTGGCTCGGCGCGGGCAACACATAATCTGCCAGTCGTGCGGTTTCGGTCATCGCCACGTCAATTACGACAAGCAATTCCAACGAACCCAACGCCGCGCGCATCCGTTGGCTGTCGGCGAGTGAGTGCACAGGATTGCCGCTTTCGATCAACATCGCGCGATAACGTTGGGGATGATCAGTCAGAATCTCTTCGGGAATCACGTTGCAAGGGATCAAGCCGCCAATGATGCGAGCACCTGCGACGGGACTATGCTTGACTGGCTTTTCGCTGCCTTGCCCGGCTTGCCCGCCTTGATTGATGCTGTTGCCTTTGCTGCGACTGGTCAGGCCGATCAGCGGTGCGAACGCATAGTTCGTACCCTGTCGCCCAAAATTTCCCGTCAACATCCAGATCAATCGCTGGAGGTAACTACCCAACGTTGAATGCACTGACATTTGCATTCCCAGGTCTTCCATCACAGATACGCTGCTGGCGTGTGCGATGCGTCGCGCCGCCGCGCGCAATTGCTCTTCGGGTACGCCGCACGTTTCGGCGTAATCGGCTACCGAAATACTGGCGAACGCTGGCTCAATGTTTTCCAGTCCGGTTGTATGTTCGGTCAGCCAGACGCTCGCCAGCAGATTTTCCTGCACCAGAATCGCCACCAATGCCGCCAGACACCAGGCATCGGTGCCCGGTTTGATCGCCAGATGGTAATCGGCCAGCTCCGCTGTTTCACTGCGGCGCGGATCAATCACGATGAGCGAACGCGGCGGGTCTTTGGCAATTTCTTTCAGGGTGATGCGCGCGCGGCTGAAACCGTGCGATTGCCATGGATTTTTGCCGATGAAAACCGCGACTTCGCAATGCTCAAAATCCCCGTGAATGCCCGTTCCCATCATCCGGCCTTGCACCCAGAATTCGCCTGTCTTTTCCTGTGCCAGCGCGTTCGAGCGAAACTTGTTGCCCAGCGCTTTCAACGTGCTGTCGGCATAAGCGCCGCCGAGGTGGTTGCCCTGTCCGCCGCCGCCGTAATACAGAATCGTCTCGCCACCGTATTGCTCTTTCACGGCTAAAAATTTTACCGCGATCTCAGCCAGCGCCGTGTCCCAATCAATCGCTTCATAAGTGCCGTCGGCGCGTCGCCGCAACGGCGAAGTCAGACGGTCGGCGGCATTCTGATAAGAATCCAACCGCTGCGGCTTTTCGCAGGTGTAGCCCTGCGAAGCCGGATGCGCCCGGTCGCCCCGAATGCGTTCAATGCTGCGCCCGTCCGCGCCACCTGTTTGCACTTCCAGACCGCAGTTCAGACTGCACAGAATGCAGGCTGTGGGTTGCCAAGATGTTGTCGTTTGCTTTGCTTCAGTGGGACTCATCTGTTGCCTCCGGTTGGTTGAAAAGCTGTCGTTCATTCTCCCCCGAGTTTCAGTGCCGCCTGTCGGCAGGCTTTCAGAATGCGCTCTGATAACTGTTCATCTTTGACCGCGCGCGCCAGCATCAGTCCGCCCACGCACTGCGCCATCAGGGCCAGCGCCGTGTCCCGCTTGGCTGTCGTGGTGGTTGGCAACAACGCTTCAAGCCGGGACACGTATTCCAGCAATTGCCGTTCGTAATTTTCGCGCGATGCCTCGCCCCCCCGCGCGGCATCCGGCGTCAGCACGGGCAACGGACATCCATCAGCCAAGCGGTCTCGGTGTTGCCGACTCAAATAGCTGTTGATTCTCAGTCGCAAACTATCGCCTGCCACCGCTACGGCACGTTTCTCGGCGCGAGCGGTTGGCACGGCCTTACTCGCTGCCAGCGCCGTCACCAGAGCTTCGTCAAAGAGAGCGCGTTTTGATGGGAAGTGCGCATAAAACCCCCCAGCCGTTAGCCCAACCTCCGCCATAATCGCGTCTACGCCGACACCGTCGTAACCGTGTTCCTGGAACAGGCGCGCCGCCGCTGTCAAAATCTTCCGTCGTGTTTCTGCCTTGTGTGCTGGCGTATATCGCATGAGTGAATTGTATTACGTTCGTCATATAAAGCAAGCCAGAATCGTATTTGAAGCCTGACGAAACACTGCCTCGCGTACATCTTTCTCCTTGTTTTGAGATGTGCATAATGAGGGGACGTTTCAATCAAGGAGCCAATCGAATGAAAGCTGTCATCTACGAAGCCTTTAACTCACCGCCGCAACTCAAACACGTTTCTGACCCTACGCCCGAAAATCATGGCGTTGTCGTGCAAGTCAAAGCCACCGGCGTATGCCGCAGCGACTGGCACGGCTGGGTCGGACACGACGCCGACATTCACCCGCCGCACGTACCCGGTCATGAATTGGCGGGCGTTATCGCAGCCGTCGGCAAGGACGTGACCAAGTGGAACACCGGTGATCGCGTCACGGTTCCGTTCGTCGGTGGTTGCGGCGCGTGTCCGCAATGCGCGAGCGGGAATCAACAGGTTTGCGATCATCAATTTCAGCCCGGCTTCACGCACTGGGGATCGTTTGCCGAGTATGTGTCCATTCATCACGCCGACACGAATCTGGTGCGCTTGCCTGAGTCGCTTGATTTTGC
>JABFSD010000695.1 GCA_013140935.1 Acidobacteriota bacterium | reverse complement strand
CGTATATTCCATCACGAAGTTGCGCGCGCGGTTCTCTTGAATTACTCGGCCTTCGGCGATGGTGAGTTCTTCTGAGAAAGCCTTGAGCGGCACGTCTTCGGTGTAACGATGCGAGTAACGCGCAAAGAAGGTTTGTTTTTCAGAGAGGCGGTGGTCAATGCGAAAGTCGTAATTATCCAGATTGGTTTGGGTCGAACCGCTCGCGGCGTAGTTGTTCGCATTCGTATTCGCTGCGCCCGGCTGATTGGGCAGCGGGAAAAACTTCATGATGTTCAATGCAACCGGATCGAACAGCGCGGTAGGAATCTTATTGCAAGCCGTACCCGCCGCTTGCGTGCGGTCAGCCAGCACCGGCATCGGATTGCCGCCCGCATCGCATTGAAAGCGTTGCCGCACCGTGCCGACCGTCGAGAACGGATTGTGGATAGCAATCAATGTACCGGCTTGGTTGAAGGTCTGCGAAAAGTCGCCGTTGCGTTGCGCGAGCGTAGGCACGCTGCGAATACTGGTGGCGAAATTTCGCGCGCGCAAGCCCTCATACGAACCCATGAAAAACGTCTTGTCTTTGATGATCGGCCCCGTCGCGTGGCCGCCGAATTGGCTGCGTTTGAAACTGCCGAGCTTGCGTCCCGCCGCGTTCTCAAAAAAGTTATTCGAATCGAAAACGGAGTTGCGCAAAAACTCATACGCGCTGCCATGCAACTGATTCGTACCTGATTTGAAGACCACGTTCAGCACGCTGCCCAGGCTGCGACCAAACTCAGCCGGATAGGTCGCGCCCATCACTTTGAATTCCTGAATCGCGTCAACCGAAGGAAAGACCGAGATGCCCGTGAAGCCATTCACCGTCGGGAACGAAGCTGTCACGCCGTCAATGACTGTGTCCATCATCGTTGGACGCGCGCCGTTCACCGAATAATTCATCTGGTTGTAATTGTTGCCGACGCTGCCGGAAAAGCCGGGCGTGAGTTGAATCAGCGAATAAACGTTACGCGAGTTGAGCGGCAATTCGAGGATACGCTTGTTGTCTACGACTTTGCCAAGTACGGAAGTGGTGGCTTCGAGTACGGGTTGTTCCGCCGTGACTGTCACGGTGTCACTAACCGCGCCGACTTCGAGTGTGAAATCTGCGTTGAGAACTTGTTGCACCTGCAACGTGATGTCATTGCGCACCGCACGGCGAAAGCCGGTGGCTTTGGCTTCGATGCGATAGACGCCCACGGCTAAAGGCGGCGACGTGTAATAGCCGCTGCTATTCGTCATCACGGTGAAAGTCTGATTGGTTTGCACTTGTGTGATGACGATCTCGGCATTGGCGACGACTTCGCCGTTAGTGTTTTTCACCGTACCGACAAAGCCTCCCGTGAATGATTGCGCCAGGGCAATGGCGCTCAGGGAAAGCAGGACAATACAAAACAGAAATGGGTGAACGTGGCGGTGCTTCATCGAAAACCTCCAATAGGGTTGGGTTCCGCAGGGGGAACGAATTGTTGCCAGGTCGAAAAGGATGTGCAGGAAAATTGCAGGCGGAGTATGCGCCAACCGCTGTCGCTTCGTCCATACTGCCGCGCGTGTGTTATGTTGTGCCGCCTCGCGCAGAGGTATTCATCCAGAAAACAAAGCAAGGAGAACCATCATGAAAAAAAGTTGGCTTTACGCACTGTTGAGCGGATTGCTGTTGGCGCTCAACGCACAAGCGACCGAGACCAGCAAGGCCGTAGTGATTTACGACGACAAGGCGACTGACGTGGCGGCAGCGAAACTCTCCACCGCCAAACCGAATGACCTTTGGATTACGCTGGCTGATTTGAAAGCGGCGACCGGCTTCGTCAACAAGCCTCAAGGCGTATGCCGCGACGAACTCTGTTTCCCGCTGCCGAAAAAACGCAGCGCCGAGTTTTTGCAAACCCAAAGCAAAACGAAGTGGTTCAACCTGACTGAATTCGCGCGCCTGATAAATCAGCCCGTCGCTTATGACGCAGCGCACGCCGCGTGGTATTTCGGCCAACGGTCAGAAGTGCAAAACAGTTATACGAAAAACTTTCAAGCGCCGAATTTCACGCTGCCCGACAAAGACGGCAAGCTGCATTCGCTGTCGGACTTTCGCGGCAAGAAAGTGTTGATCGTGACGTGGGCTTCGTGGTGAGGCTGCCGCGCAGACCTGCCAGGCTGGCAGACCATTTATAGCGAACTCAAAAATCAGAACTTCGAAATCATCTCCATCGCTGAAGACACTGGCGGCGTGAAGGCTGCGTTGCCGTGGATCGAAGCGGGCAAAGCTGACTATCTCGTATTGGTAGACAAGCAACACGTCGTCACGCGCCTTTACAACATGGTCAACGTACCGACCGCCGTTTGGATCAATGAACAAGGCCGTATCGTGCGTCCCAATGAAGTCGCTTATTCCAACAACAAAGGTATAGGCATCACCAAAGTAGACACCGAACCCTGGATCAACGGCTTGCGCGATTGGGTTAAGAATGGCGAGAAGAGTCCGTTTGTGATGAGCGAAGCCGAGTTGCGCGAACGCCTCAAACCGCAAAACCCTGACTGGGCGCTGGCTTCGGCGGAATTCGGTCTGGCCGAATATATTTATCAAATGGATAAGGGCGAAGCCGCGATTCCGCATTACAAAGA
>JABFSD010001203.1 GCA_013140935.1 Acidobacteriota bacterium | reverse complement strand
GTATCTGCACTTCCATCTTCGTTTTTATCCTTTCTGACATTCCAGTTTGAGAGCTGATGTGGACGAGTCGCTATTCCTGATAAAGCAAACAGCCTTCGCCCTCGAGACGGCTCAACCAGGCTTCGCCGCGATTGATCGCCTGCAAAATTTCAGGGTCGTGCGCATGCACCATCGTCCACCCGCCGGCCCCGTCGAAGCGGCAATGCTGATTGGTCATAGCGCGCATCCAACGCGGATCGAGGCGTCCGCTCAACGCCAGCGCACCCCGTTGGGTGGCGTGCCGGAACAAGTGCTGCAACACCGATTCAAAGGCATCGGGTTGCGCCGCCAGATGCAACACGCGGCTCGTTCCCTGCGTGTTCAGGTAATAAACAAACGACCCGACGAGTTTCCCTGACACGTCGCGCAGCGCCACTTTTTGCAAGCGACCCAGTTGCGGAAAACGCCCCGCGCGTTGCAACAACCAGTGCAAGGTTTTGATTTCACCATCAGGCCGCAGCGCATAAGGTGCCGCGAATTGTTCGTGCGCCTTTGACAGCGTAGCCGCATCCAGTTCGCTTTCGCGCCAGTCCAAAACTGATATGTCAGACCAACGCGGCCACACGCGCGGCAACAACCAATCAGCCGCTGCGCAAACCGGTCGTACGGCGCGGGCTGCCAGCGCCACTTTCGCGCCGCGCGCCTGTGCCATTTGGTTGGCATACGTCGCCGGACGCAACCAGCGCACCCAGTTAAAACTTTGCGCTAATGCCGTCATGCCGCCCAAACCGTCCCACACCTTGCGCCCCAAATCGCCGCCGTGATCGGTGAAAGTCAAATCCTGCGGCCCGGCCAACAGCGCCTTCATCAACTGCACACCAGCCAGCGCAGGGCGATCAGGGTCGGCCATGAAATGAAAGCTGTTCGCCATCAAAATGGGACGCTCTTTGAACAGCATCCGGCGCGGCACGACGGCGACGAAACCCGTGATGCGATCTTGCGCGTCTACGCACACTAACGACTTGAGATATTCGTCCTGCCACGGCCCGGCAAACCACGGCCCGGCAAAAAAGATTTCGTAAAAATATTGCTCCAACGACGCCTGCAACAAGAGGTGCGGTTCGCGGCGTTGCGGCATGAAGACGCGGCGATAGAGATCGGCGACCGACGCAATATCGTCTTTGCTAAAATGTCTGACGGCGCTCGATTTTTTGCTGGGCATGACCGGTCTCAAGCTCGACAGTTCATAAATTCGTGCCATTTCAAAACTTCCTCATGGCGTCTCACAGTTGCACAGTGGCAGTTTGCGCCAACACCGCTGCGGCATTGACGGCGCGCTCTTGCCACAACACCCGTTCGCAGCGCAGCCATTCGTCGGCGCATGCGACCTCAACCGCTTCATTGCTTGCCGCGCGCACCGTTCCCGACAGCGCGTTGCAGGCCGTGCCCGTTAGCCGCGCTTTGATCAACCCGACCGGCAACCCATTCAACGCAGCGCGCGGACTGCCCCACGGCGAAGCGAACGGAAAGTAATCGCAAGCGCGCACGAAGTTATAAATTTCGCGCGCCGGGCGATTCCACCGCACGCAACCGTCTTCAGGAATCTGTTTGCTGAAATACTCGCGCCGCGTCAGGTCTTGCGTCTCACTCGGCCACGCCGCCGGGTCCGTCGCCAGCAAGCGTTCGACCAACGCCAAGCCGTTGCGAATGCATTTCGAATAAACCGCAAGCGCGGTGTCACCTTCCGCCACCGCAAAGCGCGTTTGAAAAACGATGGGGCCGGTGTCAATGCCCGGTTCCATGCAATGCAAGGTCACGCCGTGTTCAGTTGCGCCGCGATATAACGCCCAACTCGCGGTATTCAATCCGGCGTATTCAGGCAGCGGCCCCGGATGCAAATTGAAACTGCCCAGTCGCGGCGCAGCGACAACCGCAGGAGCGACGATGTAAAGCGAATGCACGTTGAGCAGCACGTCTACTTGTTCATCGCGCATGACTTCGGCAAAGGCTGGGTCTTTGACGGTGCGCGCCGTCCACGTGCGATAGCCCAGTTGTTGCGCCAACTGCCACACCGACGCGCCGGCGTTCGCCGCTTTGTCGGGCGAAGCCAATACGCCCACGATGCGATGCTGGCTCGCGGCCAAACGTTTGAGCGTTTGCGCAACCGCCGACTCTTCGCCGACGAGCAACACGTTGAGTGGTTTAACAGACACCGGCAGCTCGTGCATTGGGTTGGAACTCCTCTTTCAATTGCCGCCGG
Organism: Acidobacteriota bacterium; assembly: GCA_013140935.1. Lineage (GTDB taxonomy): Bacteria > Acidobacteriota > Blastocatellia > RBC074 > RBC074 > JACPYM01. Next base: position 399 of record JABFSD010001203.1, on the reverse strand, counting down.
TCAATTTTGCCATTGGCGTTTTTTGGCAACACCGAAAAAACCTGCCAACGCGCAGGCAACATATAACTCGGCAGCTTCGCGCTCAGCGCCTGTCGCAACGCTGTGGGTGTCACAGCGTCGTTATCGGCATGCTCGGGCACGTAAGCACAACAAATCGTCGCGCCCTCAAAGCCACCCGTCTCAATGGCGACGACCGCGCACTCGCGCAACAAGCTCAGTGCATTCAACGCGGTTTCGATTTCGCCTAACTCAATGCGGTAGCCACGACTTTTGATTTGCGAGTCTGCCCGTCCCAGAAAATAAACCAGACCGTCGGCTTCCATGCGCGCCAAATCGCCCGTGCGATAAATGCTTTTAGAAGAGTCGCGCGGGTCGTCGATGAAAGCCGCCGCCGTCTTC
>JABFSD010000087.1 GCA_013140935.1 Acidobacteriota bacterium | reverse complement strand
GGTGAAGACCAAATCCACCTCGCCCTTGCCGCGCAGGCTTTCGGGAATGATCAGGTTGATTTGATCGAGACCGACTATCGCACCTTGCGCGCCCGCCAGATCGGTCGTCAGGTTGACGCCGCCGGCCGCCGCCGTGATGGGCCGGTTCGAGAGAAAGCGAAAGCCCGTGCCGAAAAAGACGGCGATGTTGCCGACCTGAATTTCGACGGGTGTGCCGTCGGCATTGCTCATCAGCAAGGCATAGGTTTGCCCGTTGTCGGTCGAAGCGACTGCCGCCGGAGCACCTTTGCCGTTCGCCAGTCGCGTGAAAATACCTGCGCCGGTGGTTCCGACATTGATCAGACTGCGGGCGATGGCCCCGTTGCTATTGCGTACGACGATGGCCGCCGGGCCGGGCACGGTGCCTTCGGGAACCTGAAAGTTGATTTGCCCCGGTGATACGAAAAACAGCGGAGCGGCGGCACCGTTGACATATACCGAAGTCCCGCCGATGGCGTTGGGCAAAATGGCTCCGGCGATAGCAGTTTGCGTCGCCAGGTTGACGCCGTAAACCGACGCAATGCTTTCAGGCGCGATTACGTTGCCATATCCGGCAGAGTCGAGCACGGCGGCGGTTGAACCACCATTGGTAGCCACAGGGATAAAGACGGGTTGCGAAATCAGTCCGTTGCCGTTGCGAATTTGCAACGCGACCACGCCCGCCTCAGTCAGCAAGTTGGCCGGAACCAATAACGTAATCAAGCCGGTCGCGGGATTGAAGGTGAATTGCGTCGGTTCACCATTCACCAACGGCTCACTGGCGGGATCAAGATTGGCCGCCAGCGCGGTGACGAGGCTGCCGGTATTGCCGGTCAACAGGTTGTAGGTGCTGACCTGCGCGATTTGCGGAGCCGGATTGAAAGAGCCACCCAACTGCCCGCGAATGACGCCGCCGGGAAAATCATTCGTGTGCAGGTTCACGTAAAAGTTCGTGGGATTGACGAGTAACCGCATCATCGCACCAATGCTGGCCGGGGTGGTCAGCAATAACGTACTGCTGTAAATGCCCCGACCCGCAGCCGTGACGAAGTTGTTTGCCGCGCTCAGGCCCGTGTCAATGACGACGCCGGCATTCACGCCCGCCGGGCCTTCGTGAATGTGCAAGCCGCGCACGACCGCGTTAGGCGGCAGGTCGTAACCGACGGTGAAATTGACCGAGCCGCCGGTGACCGCACCCGCCGCGTTGCGCGTGGGGTTGACGGTAATCGTGGCGGAGCCAAAGGCGTTTTGCGTGGTGATGGGCGGCACTTCATTGGCCGTACTCAGCGCCGTCGTCATTGCCAGGTTTTCCGAGAAGCGTGTGAGTTGGGCGCGGAGGGCTCCGCCCGGATTCACCGACGTATGCAAGTTGACGTACCAGCCCGCGGGGTTGGCGAGCAAGCGGCCCAAGGCTTCCAGATTCACCGTGGCTACGTCGCGTTGGACGACGCCTGCGCCGTTGGCGAACACGAGCGTAGTGTTCGCATTCAAGCCGGTGTCGAACCGCACCGGGCCGTTAACGCCCGCGACGCCTTCGTGAATGTGCAAGCCCTGCACGATGACGTTGCCGGGAAATTGCACCGTGCCTAAAAAACTCATACGCGCGCCCGTGATCGCGCCGACGCTGTTGCGTTGCACGTCAATGATCACGAGCATTCCGCCGGTTGCATCCAGCGTAGTAATAGGAGGCACTTCGTTGGCGGGACTAATCCGCACGAGTGCATAAAGCGTTTCAGCTTGCGCTGAAACGGCGGTTAATAAGCATAAAGCGACGATACTGCCAATCAGCTTCAAACGGAGAGCACAAAGATTCCACATAGATACCTGCTTTCAGAGAGAGGGGGATTCGTAATCCCTGTTATTCGGTTATGAGATTTGCGCGAGTGAAGCTCTGTGCCGAAACGTTTGCGCTTCGGCGCAGAGGGGGAGTGATATTGCGATTGAAAGAGCCATTGCCCGTTGAAGGGCTTGAATTATTGCATTTAGATTATTGCATAGTGACGGTGACGGCGTTGGTCGCCTTGCCGCCTACGGTCAGCACGATGTTAATTGAGCCACGTCCCGCAAGACTGGGTAACAAACGAACGTTCGCCTGATCAAGTCCGGCAAAGCTGCCTTGCGTGCCCGCGAAAAAGACTTCGGTGCTTTCACCACCCAGCGTGCAGGAAACCGTGTTGAGTCCGGCGTTGGCGCGGAACCCGCTGCCGTAAAGAATCAAAGCCGCCTGTTCGTTGGCCGCGAGGGCAATCGGAACGGCCTCGAAAGCGTTCGTCGTCGTGTTGAAACGCGCGATGGGTTCATAGACCAGCGAGCCGTCGGCTTTGAGGCGTAACAATTCAGCGGCGGCTAGTCCTTGTCCCGTGCCGCTCAGAGCGAACAGTCCCGGCGCGAGCGTGTCAATCGCGATCGTACCTTGTCCCACCGTAGTGCTGTCGCGTACGACGGTAATCGTCGCGGTGCCGTTCATCGTACCCGCAGGAATCAGCAGGTTGATTTGCCCGGCGGAAACAAAAAAAAGTTGGGCGTCACGTTCGGTGTTGGCGGCGTCGCGCACCTTGACCGTCACGCCGCCCAGGGTGGTCGGCAGCGGATTGGTTTGAGCGAAGGCCACGGTCGTAGCC
>JABFSD010000032.1 GCA_013140935.1 Acidobacteriota bacterium | reverse complement strand
ACCATGGCGATGATGTTGCCGGATTGCGCGCCGAGCGCGAGGCGGATGCCGATTTCATGCGTGCGTTGCACGACGGTGTAAGCCAACACGCTGTAAAGCCCGATTACCGCCAGCGCCAACGCCAGCGCGGCGAACAGGCCCATCAGTGCGGTGTTGAATCGTTGCGGCTTGAGCGAGTCGGCGATGCGCGCGTCCATCGTGGCGATGCGCCTGATGGGTTGATCGGGGTCGAGTTCGTGAATGCGTTGCCGCACGGCGCTGATAAGCGCCATCGGGTCTTGCGCAGTTCGCAGCATCAACGTCTGAGCGTAAAGCGTAAATTCTTTGCGTGGCATTTGCGCCACGGGCAAAAACGCCGCCGGTTGATAAGGCAGCGCCAGATCAACGGGCTGATAGTTTTTGACGATGCCGATGACGGTCAGCCAGTCGCTTGGTTTCGCAGGCGACCCGTCGGGCGGAAGCAAATTGTCAGGCAAGCCCAACCGAATGCGCTGCCCCAGCGCGTTTTCGCCGGGGAAGAACTTATCCGCCGCCGCTTGATTGATGACGATGACGGGCGGCGCACTCAACGAATCTTGCGCCGTGAAATTGCGCCCGCTCACCAGCGGCAACCCCAACGCAGCGAGAAAATCGCCTTGCGTGAGCAGATAGCCACACATCCTGTCGCGCATTTCATCACGACTGCGATAATGGTGGCCTTCACGAATGAGCGGCAACCCCGCGCCCCAGTTGGAAAACGGCCCGCCGTTCATAAACGCCGCCGCCTCAACGCCAGGCAACGTCTGGAACTGCTCCAACACACGGTTGAGAAAGGCTTCGATCTGCCGTGTTTGCGGATATTTTTTCTGCGACAGCGAGAGGTCTACGGTCAGCAGCGCTGCCGTGTTGAATCCCACTTCGGCTTGTTGCAAGCGGTAAAAACTTTTGATGAGCAAGCCCGCGCCGACCAACAACACAAAGCAAAGCGCGACTTCTAACACGACCAACGCGCCGCGCATCCGCTGACCGCCTGTGTCTGCCAGCGAAAAGTGGCTGCCGTCTTTGAGGCTTTCCCCAAGGTTTCTATTGACGCGGCCTTGCGAAAAACGCAGCGCAGGTAACAGCCCGCACAGCAACGTAGTGAGCAATGTCAGACCCAACGCAAACAACAACACGGGCGCGTCGAGACGCACATTGGCTTCAGCCGGAAGCAGGTCGTCGGGCAGCCAAGCCACCATCAATTTCAGTCCCCAATGCGCCAACCACCATCCGGCCACACTGGCAAGCGCAGCCAACGGCAGGCTTTCAAACAACAGTTGGCGCAGCAACCGTCCGCGCCCAGCGCCCAGCGCCGCGCGAATCGCCAACTCTTTTTCCCGCGTCGCCGTGCGCGCCAGCAACAGGCTGGCGACATTGGCGCAGGCGATCAACAACACGAAGCCGACGGCTCCCATCAACAGCAACAAGGCTGGGCGAATCTTTTGCCCCACCGATTCGCGCCACGAAACAATGCGCACGCGGCTGCCTTGATTCGCTTCGGGATATTTGGCAGCGAGCCGCGCAGCGATCACGTCGAACTCAGCGCGCGCCTGTGCCAGTGTCACACCGGGTTGCAAGCGGCCCACAGCAAAGATCCAAACGACTGCCCCACGACGTGCGGCGAAGTCTTCATTGCCGAACAAACCGAACGGAACCCAGACTTCGCCCGCCCAAAATTTGAAATGCGGCGGCATCACGCCAATCACCGTGTAAGCCTGATCGTCGAGCCACAACTGACGCCCTACGACATTGGCTGCGCCCGCGAACTGTTGCTGCCAAAAAGCGTGGCTCAACACGACAGTACGCGCCGCGTTGAGTTGATTATCCTGCGCGGTAAAGACGCGCCCGAGTTGCGGCGCTACACCCAACAAGGGAAAGGCTTCAGGTGAAATGATCGCCGTCTTGACCTGCACGGCTTCGCTGACGCCCGTTAGGTTAGACACGCGCGTCCACGCCGCCGCCAAGTGCGAAAACGTCGTTTGCTGTCGCTGCCAGTCCAGAAAGTTCGGATACGAAATCGGGCCTGAGCTGGCGGGTTCGTTCAACCGCGAAGATGACAGCAACATAATTCGCTCGGCATCAGCGTAGCCCAACGGATTGAGCAACACCGCGTTGACGACACTGAAAATCGCCGTCGTCGCGCCGATGCCCAGCGCCAGCGTGATGACGGCTATCAATGTGAAGCCCGGTTGTTTCAATAACATTCGTGCGCCGAAGCGCAGGTCTTGCCATAACGATTCCATTCGTATTCCTCCTTTTCGTTCAAGCCAATCAACTCCTTTGACTGGCGATTGCCACTGACGCTCAACGCGACTCAGTTCGCATTCGAGCAAGCGCCAGTCATAACTTTGCACGGCGCGCGCTTCCGCTTCGGCTTCCGACAAACCATCCAACAAAGCTTCGTCGTAAATCGCTTCAAGATGCAGCGCGACTTCTTCGACGATTTCGATTTCGCGTTCGGGCGGCAGCCGCAAGACGGCGAGCCGTTCGCGCACAATGTGATTCCAGTTCGGCATAACTCACTCACTGCGCAACGCGACGAGCGGATCAACCCGCGTTGCACGCCGCGCCGGAATCCAACACGCCAGCAGCGCAATGCCCGCCAGCAACAAAGCCGCCCAG
>JABFSD010000802.1 GCA_013140935.1 Acidobacteriota bacterium | reverse complement strand
TTACAGGACAAAGCAAAACCTGTAGCGGTATTTTTGTTTTAGGAGGCTATCAATGAATCAAGCAGCAATAGAATTTCAAGCAAACTCGAAAGAAGGTTTAGGACAACCTGTAATTCTGAATCAGAGCGACGTAAGGAAACAATTTCGCATATCTCGCTCACGGCAGTGGCAGTTAAGAAAAAGCGGCAAACTCGGTTATCTCGATTTCGGCAATGGGCGAGTCGCGTATTTCCCCGAACATATTGAGGAGTACTTAAAGCGTTGCGAACACAAGGCTGCTAGCGGAGCTATAAACACTAAAGGTAAAAAGGAGGAACCTAGATGACTCGTAGATTACTACAACGCTTGAAAGCAAAAACAGTAATAACTGATCTTCTATGTGTCGCAGTAGGGGCGAAGTTTTCTCCGACGCGACACTTATTACCTATTCTCGAAAAGAACAAGTTGGTATTTATCAATGCCAAATTAGAAAACGAAACAGGTCATATATTTATTTACTTCTCACACGCGGGCATCACTAATCGCGTTATTCCAATAACGCTTCTTTTGCTTGACGAAAAATTTTCCACGCATCAAGTCAATATGGCATTTGATCGTACTGACACTTTTCTTGAGGTTTCTGGCTCCATACCGGAAGACTTATTCTGGAAAATGATCGAATGGATTGAATGGATTGTGCGTTTTTTTAAGGAGAGCGGTGATGAATAAACAAAAAGCCCAGCACGAAGGCCGGGCGAATCAAATGATAAATAGTGAAAGTAATATAACACAAGTCAGCTTGCCAGAGCAAAAAATCTTTAACTCTTGGGAAGAGCTTAATGAAGAAGCCATCCGACGCATCAAGAACCATTCTTCTTTCAGAACTCGGCGGAATAATTGGGGAATGATGGCTGGTCTTTGTCACCAAGATAGGTTGCAAGACAACGAAAAAGACAAAGGGGTTTTGTTGAACTTAAAGACCGGAGCTTACTCCTGTAGGCATAAGAGCAGAGCAAGCGAGTTAAAACCTTGTGATACAGCGGACATATTAAATGCGTTGGGCTTGCCATCACGCCCCGGCATAAAGATTCTGAACAATGCTCCGCCACGAATCACCAGACCGCTCGCATTGGTCAACGGAAAAGCATTCGCTGCAATCTGGCTTTTTGTTGAGGTGCAAATCACATCTCAGGCAGATGAAGACGGCAAGACGCAACACTTTGACCCGCCAAAACTTGAAACCAAACAAACGCTCCACATTATGACAGAGGATGGTAGGTTATATGGTGAAGCTGGATTGCAGCTTTCCAAGCTGGATGTAGATGTAAAATTACGTGAAAGACCAACACAGAACAGGCTATGGTCGCCCAATGGTGTCGTAGCATACCAACAAAAAACACGACCAATAACAGCGGATGTGTTCCGTAAGGTTATTGATGTCGTAGATCATTTCATTGACTTTGCACGAAGTTTTGCAGACCAGCGCACAATGTCTGAGCTTGTAGCGTGCTGGATTCTATCAACGTGGTTTTTAGATGCCTTCAATGTTGTTGGCTACTTTTGGCCGAATGGCGAACGTGGAAGCGGCAAATCACAGCTTCTGAATGTGTTGGCTGAATTGAGTTATTTGGGGCAGATGGTTACTGCTGGGGGAACGTTTGCGACATTGCGAGATTTAGCTGATTACGGTGCAACGCTGTGTTTTGACGATGCTGAAAACATCTCAGACCCCAGAAAAACAGATGGAGATAAACGGGCGTTACTTCTTGCCGGAAATCGGCGTGGCGTAACAATTCCCTTAAAAGAATCTATCGGAAGCAACAAATGGGAAACCCGTTATGTCAACGCTTTTTCCCCAAGAGCATTTAGTGCCATTGCATTGCCGGATGCAACCCTTGCGAGCCGGACAATTACAATTCCTTTGGTACGGTCAGGGAACCAGAAAAAAGCCAATGCCGATGTAATTGATCTTTCACGTTGGCCTCACGAACGCGACAAACTCATTGATGAATTATGGGGATTGTCGCTTGCGAACCTCGCCAAATTGCCGCCTTATGAAAATAAGGTGAACGATATATCACGCCTATCTGGTCGCAATCTTGAACCGTGGAAAGCAATCTTGGCAGTTGCGCTCTGGCTTGAAGATCAAGGTTTAACTGGCATCTGGCAACGAATGGAGCAGTTAGCTTGTGATTATCAGAATGCCCGCCAAGAGTTAGAAAGACCAGACCTGACGATCTTGGTTATCAAGGCTTTATGCCAGTATGCCAGTAGTGCCGGTTGCGCCAGTATGCCAGAGGCGGCTAAGGGATGGGTTGTCACCACGGCGGACGTGCAAGAAAAGGTCGTGGTAATTGCGCAAGACGAAGAGCTAGACCTGAACGAAAATGAGGTTACTCTTGAAAAAATAGGGCGTGTGCTGGGGAAGCTGAGATTGCCGGAGCTTCGGCGCACAGGCGGCAAAGGCAGTCGAAGGCGATCTTTTACCGCTGACGATTTAGAGCGTTTGAAAAAGACGTACTCAATTCAGGCAGAGCCGGATTTTGAGGGGCACTCCCTTACTGGCTCTACCGGCTCTACCGGCTCTACTGGCATAAACGAAGAGGTATTAGAAATTAAAATAGAGATCAATGAGATTGATGAAATAGAAATGGAGTCTTTGGATTTGGGGGAGGTGACAGCGTGACCTTTATTGAATTACAACAAGCACTCACAGAAAAAGGAATTCAACCTAAAATTGAAGCTGGTCGGCTCAAACTAGATGCTCCAAAAGGGGCATTAACTTTGGAACTCAAAGCCGCTCTTCAAAAACACAAAGCAGCAATCATAGCTTCGTTAAATAACCAGCAAAATGATAAAGTGGATATTCGGGAAGAATTTTTTTCCGAAGGGGGAATACAAAACAAAAATCCAACTCCGAATCAGTCTATGGCGCTCATGGGGTCAAGTCCTAAACCACTTTTCGTAGTAAGCCATTTGCGCGTAATGGAGATTATCTTTGAAGAAGTGAAGAAAGAATGGGGTAACGCTAATTTGGCAAACAAACTGAATACACAGCTTGTTGAATGGAAATTCAATGTTTGTATTCATCACGAAAGAGAAGAAGATTCTTGGGGATTCTATAAACTTCCTCTTTCTGAACTTACCTTGTGTGGAAATTCCTGCATTGATGAACTGCTTCCTACGCTTGAAAAGCAGGTATTATGCGAATTCGGCTCATTGTTGGAATATAAAAACCCCTATTGGGATTGGAACCTTCAACTTACTCTTCCTTCAAATCAACCGAATGGAGGTACTGATTCCTAATGCCAAGACAATGCACTATTTGCATTCACCCAAACCGTCACGAAGTTGACCAACAGCTTGTTGAAGGAATCGCATTTCCCGCGATTGCCGCGAAATACAGCGTTTCAATTGATGCTCTTGGCAGACACAAGGCGAATCACGTTCCGATGCAACTCACAAAAGCGCAAGAGGCAGAGACAGTCACAAGGGCAGACGACTTACTTTCCCACATCACGCAACTTGATGTTGATGCAAAGGGCGTATTTGAACAGGCAAAGCGGAAAGGTGATTTGAGAGTAGCTTTGGTAGCAATACGTGAACGGACAAGAGTAATGGAGCTACAGGCACGGATAATGGGTGAGTTAGACGAACGAGCGCAAATCAATATCAATAACCAGATTCTTTCGTTAAACCAACCTGGAGCAATGCAGGGATTACCTCAGTGGGAAGACATAAAAGACATAACCAAAAAAACAACTCTACGGGCATTACCTGAAAGTTGTTCTACGAACAAAGAGATAAGTGACGACAGCTAATAGTTCTGAGGAAATCTTTCAATGCTGAAAGTAATCCCATAACCCAGCAAAGCAAAAAGTTTCTATGGTTTCTAACACGATATTGCGATAGGTTTGCAATAGCCTTTCTCACGACACCCCATCAACGTTTCAATCAAGTTCCTTTAGTGGTATGATTCAGCCGCTCAGTAGCGATGCCTTATCCACGTGCCTACGAAAGAAACCGTTACGAGAATCCCAAAAATCCTCGACTGAATTCCTTTTATGTTTTCAGCGATCATTATAGAACTTCTCTATTTGCACAACGATGGAGGTTTTACCCGATGAGACGAAGCCGGTTTATTTACATCATCTACACTTTTTTATTCCTGTGTTTGTTTGATATTTCTTTGCAAGCTCAAAATAAAAGCCAGCAACAAAGAACACCATCCACCTCACGTGTGCTTACTGCCAATGAAATCGCACAAAAAGCCTTCCCGTCTGTTGTGGAGATCATCACAGAGACCAGCGACGGGAAACCCGACGCGCTTGGAAGCGGTTTTTTCGTTGAAGGGAAGCTAATTGCTACGAATTACCACGTGATTGAAAACGCATCGGTAATCTACGCCAGAACTGTTGGTCAGAAACGGTTCTTCAAAATTTCAAAGGTTGACCGGGTTGACCAAGAGAATGATTTAGCTTTGCTCAGAGTCGAAGGTTTCAGCGTGAAGCCCCTGCCTCTTGGCGATAGCAAGCAAGTCAAGGTTGGCAACGAGGTCTATGCAGTCGGCAATCCAGAAGGATTTTCGGGGACATTCTCGCAAGGAATTATTAGCGGGCTGAGAAGAAGTAAGCTGATTCAGATTACTGCTCCTGTTTCACACGGTAGCAGCGGTGGGCCAGTTCTCAACAAGCGTGGTGAAGTTATCGGCGTAGTTAGCTCTTCCTTTCAAGAAGGACAGAATCTCAACTTTGCTGTCTCAGTTACGTGTTTGATTTCCCTGCTCAAAAGCAATGAGAAAACTTTATTAGATTCGCTTGCAAATGGCTCGTTGATAATTAAAGAGGCCGACGATCCGTTTGAAACCTTATCGGCAAAGGCGTTGTTCGAGAAGGGCAAGATGCTGTTAAAAGATAATCGAGAAACAGCAAAGTCGTATTTTGAGGCAGCCGTTAAAAAAGACCCTGATTACGCTGATGCGTGGGTTGAACTGGGAGACTACTATAGTTTCTATAGTTTCAAGGATAAATTGAAATCGGCTGATAACTACATAAAAGCCATTCGAGCAGACCCTAATCATTTTGATGCACATATAGGATTAGGTCACGCATATCGTGAGTATGCTTCTACTTTTGAGAGTAAGAGCAAGACTGAAGCTCTAATGTACTATAGAAAAAGCGTGGATTCTTATCAGCAAGCTACATTACTTAAACCCAATAATGCTCTAGCTTATGCGTTGTTAGGATTGAGTCTTACTAAATCACTTCAGAATGCAAAAGCCAATGAAGCATTTTCAAAAGCCCTTCAACTTGCTCCAAATGACCCTGAGATTCTTGAGGTATTGTCAAATATGTACCTTCATTTGCATAGGTATCAGGATGCGTTGAACACCTCGCATTACGCGCTTCGTGTTGCGCCTAACGATTGGTTATACAAGTTCCATCAAATTTTGGGCGAAGTATATGAAGATATGGGAAAGACTGACAAGAGAGCAAACGACTTTTTTCAAAAGGCCATTGAAAATTATAAAGCCGCTATCCGATTGTCTCCTAATAATTATTTTGATGATGGAACTAAAAACCATTATAATCTCGGACGTGTTTATTTACTTATTGGCGACAGGAACTCTGCACTTAACGAGTATGCAGTACTAAAGAAAAAAAGCTCATTCTATGCTGATAAACTTTTCAAAGAAATCTACAAGTGATAGATGATTTTTGGCTATCAATTGAATTGAGTTCTAAACCTCAAAAAAATTTTTCTATGACCAGCTACGTCATTAGAGAGGTGACTGGCCTCACCCCTCAAGACAATTCACGGTTGTAACCAGCTTTTCGTAATTACTTGTCCGGCTGCTGAACAGAAAACCTAATCTGCTTCAATTTCAAACCTTATCAGCTTATCCGTCTGACACTTCAGCAACTTGCACAATCTATCCAACGTCACTAAACCTATCTGTGTGAAATCTCCCCGCCACAAACGAGCGGCTAGCGTTGGGGAAATCCCCAGAGCTTTCTGCAACTGAAAGGCGTTTGCGTATCCACTCTTGATTGCCATTTGCTGAATTTGCACTTTAATCATAGCGGCGAAACCATAGCATAATCTTACGCTTACACAAATGAGTAATTTTTCGCTTGCTCACTTCTGCGTGTGCCTGTAGGATTCAGGTCGTTTGCTTCTCGATTCTTTTACTCTCGTCTTACAAACGACGTAGAGAAACCAACGAAACAACGTGGTTTTCAAAAGGTAGAATATCTAGGGATTTCATTTCAATGTGTCTCTCAAAGTGTCTCAAGGGCTGATTGGCTGGTTTATTCAAGAGATGAGGCTGAAGATAGCCCAGAGGCAAGCAACCGCTAAATTGCCAATTACAAAGCAGTTAGATTGGCGGAGGCGTGTGGGAGTCGAACCCGACCTGCCGTAACTATCGCTACGGCACAACGGTTTTGAAGACCGCGCCCGTCACCGGACAAGATGCGCCTCCGCGTAACGAGGGCGCAAGTCTAGCATTGAGTGCGGCTTCAACGAAATACACAAAAGATTCAGACAGGATTTACCGGATTGGTAGGATTTACAGGATTGTTCCTTCGCATAGCGATTTCAACCTTGTCTTCATCCTGTCCATCCTGAAAATCCTGTCTAATTTCTTTGATTCAGAGCAAGCGTTGCAACGGTTCGGCGATGGGTTGGGGTTTCTGCAACCGTTGTTGCGCGAGGGCGAGCAGTTCGTGCCGCGCACAAGCCATCGCGCGATATTGCGGCAATACGCCCGCGAGTTGCAGCGAATCGCCCAAGCGGTCGGCATCCACCAGCACCGGAATGGCGTGCGTCAAGTGGTTGGCGCGCAAGGTCGTGAGCGTCTGTGCCACGTAAGCCGAATCGAAATCCACTACGGCAAAGGCGTAATTCAATACGCCGCCGCGCGACAAAGCGCCGGGCAATTCAGAAAGCGTCGAGACAGTGACGAACTCAGCCAGTTCATTGCCCAGCGAACGGCGCAGGCGCAACAACCGTTCGGGTTGATCGCCGATGAGCAATACGCGGGGCTTATGGGGTAAAAGGATCGAACCCACCGCCAAAGCAGGCGCGGGTTGTAAAGCTGGAGCAGCAGCAAGCGTGGACATAGCAAAACCTCATAGCACGTCTACGCAGGCACAATTGCCTGGCAAGGCGCATTCGAGAAATAGCATCTCAACAACGTCTAGGCACCATTGAGGAGGATGCGAAAACGGAAAGCCAAATCAGCCAAAATCAGTAAAGATAATAATGCTTCGCAGGAGAGTGCAATTCGCGTGCAAGAACGGTCGTCTAGCGCAAAACGCGGCGGCCTTTTTTCATAACTCCAAGGGGAGGGGTTGCTTATGCGTGTGTGTTGATTGGAAACTGCCCTTGAACGATGCGGCATTATCCACATCCGCGCGTAAAAATCACGCAAAATTTATAACCGTATAAGTAAATTTTCCCAGTTCGCTGACCGCACTATGACTAAACAAGATTCAGGTAAGAACCTTAACGATTTGATTGATTTGATGGCACGCTTGCGCGCGCCCGACGGCTGCCCGTGGGATCGTGAACAGAACTTCACCACGCTCGCGCCGATGCTGATCGAAGAGGCTTACGAAGTCATCGAAGCCGCCGAAGCCAAAGACTGGCCCGCCTTGCGCGATGAACTCGGCGACCTGTTGTTTCAAATTGTTTTTTACGGACAGATTGCCTCAGACGAGGGACATTTCGTCCTAAACGATTCGATCGGTCGCGTACACGAAAAAATGGTGCGCCGCCATCCACATGTGTTCGGTGAAGAGACAGTGGCGTCAACTGCCGACGTGCTGGTGAACTGGGAAGCCATCAAAGCGGCAGAACGTAAGGCCGAAGGCAAAGCGGAAAAGAAAACCTCGCTACTCGACGGCGTATCGCACAAGCTGCCCGCCTTGCTCGAAGCCTACCAACTCACCACTAAAGCCGCCCGCGTAGGCTTCGACTGGCGCGACGCTGCGCAAGTCTTTGAGAAGATAGAAGAAGAAACCAATGAACTGCGCGTCGAGATTGAACGCGGCGAACGCGACGAAGCAGCACTCGCCGATGAAGTCGGAGACTTGCTCTTCGTCGTCACGAACCTCGCGCGCAAGCTCAACCTCGAACCTGAAATGGCGCTCAAGGCTGCCAATCGCAAGTTTCGGCGACGGTTCGGCTACATCGAAACGCAACTCGCCGCGCAAGGACGTTCGTGCGGCGAAGCTACGCTGGAAGAAATGGATGCGCTTTGGAACGAAGCCAAACAACTCGAACGAAAAATATGAAAGATGCACTAGTCGTAATGGCGAAAGCCCCAATCGCGGGGCAAGTTAAAACGCGCTTGATCGGCGGCGGGATGGAAGGCTTGCCGTATCCGCTCAATGCAGAAGACGTAGCGGATTTATAC
>JABFSD010000242.1 GCA_013140935.1 Acidobacteriota bacterium | reverse complement strand
CCCAGACATTCCGCAAGGCCGCGCGCCTGCCGCGCCCGTAGCGCCCAGCCCTGACGGCATTCCGGCGGAGATGCGTGAACTGTTGGCGACGCCAATGCCTCCGCCCGAAATGCAACCGCGCGTCGTGTTGCGTTTCGCGTCGGATGAAAAAGCGTTGCTCATCAGCGGCATGCTCGCGGGCGGCAGCGAACTCACCAACAAACCCGCCGTGATTGACGTACCTGTCGGCAAAGGCCACGTCGTGATGTTCGCCAACAATCCGATGTGGCGGCACCAAACGCACGGCAGTTTCTTTTTGCTGTTCAACGCGGCGTTCAACTATCAACACCTCGGCGTAGGCCGCGCGGCTCCGCGACGCGGCGGGCCGCCCACCGCAGGGCAAAACGGCGAAGAGCAATAAACGCAAAGGCCGAAGGGTGACGAACCTTTCGGCCTTTGTCATTGCTGGCGATTCACAGTGCGCGTTAAGATGACGGCGGTCTTATAGCGATTTGCAATTGCGTGCGACTTGGCAGCACGCGGGCTGTAGGGCGGGTTAGTAACCCGCCCTACAGCCCGCAGTCGCACTCACCTGCAAAACGCAATAATCACTTTAGCTTTGGAGGTAAATGCGATGACGGCAACGACACAAGTAGCTTACGAAGACGACCTTGATTACGAAATCGTGAACGGCCACAAGGAGGTCAAAATGGCGGGCGCAAGCCACGGCAGAATTGGGGGAAAAGTACTGTCCAAGATTGAGGTTTACCTGGAGCAAAATGCCGTCGGCGGAGTTTATCTTTCTAACACGACTTTTCTAATCGGCAAAAACGAACGTATGCCGGATGTGAGTTTCGTATCCGCCGCACGCTTTCCGCCGGAAGGCGAACCTGCCACGAAATGGGAGATCGCTCCTGACCTTGCAGTCGAAATCATTTCTCCCAACGACATCTGGGATCGCGTCAATCAGAAAGTAGAGGAATACTTCGCTGCCGGTGTGCAACAGGTTTGGCTGGTCTCTTTGCCGTTAGAGCGCGTGATAATTTACGACTCTCCTACACAGACGGTTACGCTAACAACGAATGATGAACTAACCAGCGAACGGCTGCTGCCTGGCTTCAAGTGCCGCGTGGCTGATCTGTTCGCTCGATAGCGCGCTGTTGCAATAACAAAAAAGTGAATCTCAGGGCAGTCTCTTCGGCTGCCCTGTTTCATTTTCGGCGCGCGTCTTTTAGGCTTCGCGCCGCACTCCTTCGCTGTAACGCACAACCGATGACCAACAAAGGAACCCCATGGCAATCGCGGCTGGTACGCAATTCGATCATTACGAAATCATCGCGCCGCTCGGCGCAGGCGGGATGGGCGAAGTTTATCGCGCGCGCGATACGCGGCTTGACCGTGAAGTCGCCATCAAAGTTTTGCCCGCCGATTTCGCCAAAGACGCCGACCGGCTCAAACGCTTCGAGCAGGAAGCGCGCGCTACGTCGGCGTTGAATCATCCGAACATTTTGACGGTGCATGATTTCGGACTGCACGAAAGCGCGCCTTACCTCGTCGCGGAATTGCTGGCGGGTGAAGAGTTGCGCGCGCAACTGAACGCAGGCGCGCTTGCGCTGAAACGAGCGATTGATTACGCGCAACAAATCGCCGCCGGACTCAGCGCCGCGCACGAGAAAGGCATCGTCCATCGTGACCTCAAGCCCGAAAACCTTTTCGTCACGCACGATGGCCGCGTGAAGATTCTCGATTTCGGTTTGGCGAAATTGAAGCTGCCCAAACAAGCCGTGGATTCCGAAGCCTCTACGCAAAAGCAGGACAAGCCGATGACCGATCCGGGGACGGTGATGGGTACGGTGGGCTATATGTCACCCGAACAGGTGCGCGGACAGGAAGCCGACCACCGCGCCGACCTCTTCAGCTTCGGCGTGATTCTGTGCGAAATGCTTTCCGGCCAGCGCACCTTCACCGGCGATTCGGCGATTGAAGTGATGAACGCCATCCTCAAAGCCGACCCGCCGGACTTGAGCGAAACCAACGCGAAGATTTCGCCGCAGCTTGAAAAACTCGTGCGGCGTTGTTTGGAAAAGAAACCGCAGCGGCGCTTTCAGTCGGCGAGTGATTTGGGCTTTGCGCTCGAAGCGTTGACGACGCCGAGTTCGTCGGGCGCAAATCGGACGGAAGCGGTGCAGGCGCTGGATGCAACAACGAAGCGCGGCGGCTGGCGTGAGCGTCTCTGGATGATTGCAACAGGCGTGATGGCGTTGGCGCTGTTGGCATTGGGCATTGCCTATTTCAAGCGTTCAACCACTGACGCGCGCGCCGTGCGGCTGACCTTCACGCCCCCAGAAAATCTGACCTACGACAACGGAGCCTATGACAATGTGATCGTTTCGCCGGACGGACAAAAGCTGGCGTTCACGGCCCGGTCGGCGGATGGCAAACGTCAGCTTTGGGTGCGCCCGCTCGACGCAACCGAAGCACAGCTATTGCCCGACACCGAGGATGCGCACAATCCTTTCTGGTCGCCGGACAGTCGCTCACTCGGCTTCGGCGCGCGCGGGAAATTGAAGCGGATTGATTTGGCGGGCGGTCGTCCACAAACGCTGTGTGATGACTTTGATCTTAGAGGCGGGGCGTGGAATCGTGCCGGCGTGATCCTCTTTGCGC
>JABFSD010000256.1 GCA_013140935.1 Acidobacteriota bacterium | reverse complement strand
CGTCGTGAGTACGATTACGCTCGACGCACGACAAACGGTGATGAACATCACGACGGCGTATGAAAAAGTCGAAGGCGAGCCGCGCAAGGTTTCGATTTGGGTGATTACGCAATTGCCCGATCCGCAAATGATGTATGTGCCGCTGCCTGCCAGTTCGATCAACGCGAATGGCTACGTCATGCAATCAAAAGCCGCGCCGCCTTCGCTCAAACGCGAGGGGAATTTGCTTTCGCTGACGCGCGATCAAAAGACGGCTTACAAAATCGGAACCGATGCCGGCACGATGCTCTGGATGAATGAAAAATTCGCGGTGCGCATAGATTCGCCCCGCCAAGCCAACGCCGAACATCCCGATCAGGGCAGCAGTGCCGAGATTTATACGAATCCTGATCCACTGGCTTATGTCGAACTTGAAACGCTGGGGCCGTTGCGGGAGATGAAAAATGGCGACCGTATCGAACACGGCAACCGTTACAGGCTTTATCGTCGTGGAAAGAAGCAGTTGGTGGATGACGCTGCGCAAATATTGAAACAACGATGAGCTAATTTTTCAGCGTTTGTGCGACGGCGCGCACTTCTTGTCGCCAGTCTTTGCGTTTCATACGCCGGCTCGCTTGCAACAAAGACGTTAGTTGTTCGGTGGTGACACCGGGCAAAACCGTGCTGGCGTTTTGTTCGTGATAGCCAGCATCTTCAAGCCGCATGATGGCAACACCCGATTGACGCCAACGCCAAATTTCCCGCACGCCAAGACTCGCATAAATCGGCAGCTTGTTCAGGGATGAACTCGAAACGTCAACTTCGATCACCAATTCTGGCGGCGGGTCAGTCAATGGAGCTAGGCGTTGCTTGTCGCGCATGAGATCAGCCTGTTCAACGTAAAAACACGCATCTGGCTCAAGAGCTTTTTCCAAATCTTCGCGGTCAAACGTGGTAGCACCCAGGTTGGTGTAATCAATATCTAATTCCTCTGCGATAGTTTCAAAAATTCGGGCCAGCGCATAGTTGGCTAATTCGTGTTCAGGTGAAGGCATAGTGATTTCCAATACCCCTCGGTCATACGCAAAACGTGGATTGCTGGTGTCTCCTTTGGCTGCTTGCAATGCTTGATAAAGCGACCAACTGATGTTGCGCAAAATTACTTTGCGCTCGACCTGTGCGGTCGTTTCGATAACCGGCTCTCTTGCGAGTTTTGCTGCTGAGACTGTAGTGGCAACCATGTTGTTCTCCTTGTGATGAATTTAGCGCGTCACCTTCAACGGGCGCACGCCATATTGCTTGAACAAATAATCTGCCAGCGCTTCTTTCTCATCGTCTTTTACCGCCGCGCCCCAACGCACCATTTTTTCGATTTCGCGCACCCATGCCGGGCGCGCAAGGCGTTGTTGTTTGATGAGTTCGTCGCCGTGGCAATTGAGGCATTGGGCTTCATAAACGGCTTGGCCGCGCGCGACGTTGTCTGCCGTCTTGACCGGTTTTATCGGAGCGAAATGTGCGGCGAAATAATCGGCGAGCTTTTCTTTCTCTTCGTCGCTGACGCGCGCGCCCCAGCGCGTCATCTTTTCGATTTCACGCACCCAACCGGCGCGCGCGAGTTTTTGCGCGACGATGAGATCGGCTTCGTGGCAATTGAGACATTTGGCGCGCGCGAGTTCGACGCCCGGCCCGGCGGGCAGTTCGCTTTGCGCAGCGCGCGAAACGGCGAGCCAACTATTCGCGGCGACCACAGCCATCAAGATAAGTTTGAGGTTACGCTTTGACATCAATCCTCACTTTCTCGATCACGTTCCAGAGATAGCCAGACGGATTCCATTGCGGCGCGACCGGTTGCACATTGCCTTTGTCGTCAGTCGCGCGCGCCATCAAGAGATAAGAGCCAGCCGCAGCGATATTGAATTCGGCCTCGAACGCTTGCCAAGCGTAGCGTTCTTTTTCCTTGCCGAGTTTTGCCAGCTTCCACGAAGCGCCGTTGTCCATGGAGACTTCGACTTTGGTGATGAACGATTCGCCCGCCCACGCGAAGCCCCCCATTTTGACGACGCCGGGTTTGAACTTCGCGCCTTCGAGCGGCGTGTGAATGAGCGATTTCACGACAAGGCCTTTGACCGGTTCCATATCGGCGGGCGCGACGGCTTCGCCTGGAGCGACGCGACGATTGGGATAACGATAAGCCGTCTTCACAAAAAAGCCGTCGTGTTCCTGCGCGATCACCGAAACGTGATTGAGCCATTTGACGGCGTAAGCGCCTTCCCAACCCGGAATCACCGCGCGCAACGGAAAGCCGTGCAACGCGGGCAACGGTTCGCCATTCATTTCGTAAGCCAACACCGTGTCAACGTGCAGCGCTTTCGCCAGCGGTACGTTGCGTTGAAATTCAGGTTGCTTGCCCACGGCTTTATCTGCGCCATCCAGCAACACGTATTTGCCCGTCGCTTTGACACCAGCCTTTTTCAGCACGTCAGCCAGACGCGCGCCAGTGAAACGTGCCGTGCCGACGGCGCCGCGTTCCCACTGAATGCCGGGCACGGAAGGCTCGTAAAACGAACGGCCATTGCCCGCGCATTCGAGCGTAACGGTGACCGTAGCTTTCGGCAGCTTCTTCAATTCATCGAGCGTGAGTGTGAAAGGTTTTTCGACTTCGCCATCA
>JABFSD010000926.1 GCA_013140935.1 Acidobacteriota bacterium | reverse complement strand
CTTCCCGATTCAACCGATGGAACAATTCCCACGCCGTATCGCCGAGATAAAAGAATGGCCTGCCGTCTTCGTATTGCAGGTAGCGATGATTGGCCGCGACCTTTAAACGCGGAACCGCATTGAGCGTACTCACTGCGACCAACAACAATGCCACTAACCAAAAACGTCTCTTTTGCATTTGAGAATCAATCCTCCGGCAACGCGAAGCTATAAAGCACGCCCGCTGATGCAATCACTACGAATTGCTTGCCATCAATCGCATAACTCATAGGCGAAGCCGCAATTGTTCCGCCGGTTTGAAAGCGCCAGAGATATTTGCCCGACTTCGCTTCGAGTGCGATGAGGTGACCTTCGCGCGTACCCGCAAACGTCACGCCGCCCGCTGTCGTGAGCAAGCCGGCACCGAGCGAGCCTTGCGCCAGTTGATAGTCCCACTTTATTTCACCCGTCGCCGCGTCAATCGCCTTAATGCCAAAGGTTCCTGGTTCGCCCATAGGCAGCGTGCGACCTCCGCGATAAGCCTTACCGATATCAAGTTGCGGCTCAATGCTGACGTAGCGATTCCCCGTGTCGTTGTAAACCACCGACAGTAAGCCCAGCACTGGATCATAAGAAGGCGCTTGAAAATTCGTGCCGCCCACTAACGACGGATAAATCGGAGCGCCTTCGGGCGTAGCGTTGGAATTGGGAGCGATGATCGGATGTCCATTTTTATCAAAGCCTTTGTTCCAGGTTTGCCGCACGAAATTTTTGCCTAACAGCAAAGAACCGTCAGTGCGATCAAGCACATAAAACATTCCATTGCGATTGGCTTGCAACAACAGCTTGCGCATACGGCCTTGCCACATGCGATCAACTAAAACTACGTCTTGATTGGCGTCCCAGTCGTGATCGTCGTTGGGCGTGAATTGATAATGCCAGCGCCGCTTACCCGTGGAGGCTTCGAGCGCAACGACCGAACACGAATAGAGATTGTCGCCTTTGCGCACCTGCGCATTCATATCGGGCGCTGGGTTGCCACCCGTCCAATAAATCAAATCGAGTTCGGGGTCGTAACTCCCCGTCAGCCACGTAGGCGCTCCGCCCAGCTTCCAACTGTCGCCCGGCCATGAGTCGTTGCCGTATTCACCCGGAGTCGGTACGAAGTTGAAACGCCACTGCCGCTTGCCCGTGGCAGCGTCGTAAGAATCCAGAAATCCGTTGATGCCGTATTCGCCGCCCGTTACGCCGACGATGATTTTGTCTTTGATCGCCAACGGCGGCGACGTGATGCTGTAACCAAGCATCGTGTCGGCGACTTGCACTTCCCACAACGGCAGCCCCGTGCGCGCGTCGAGCGCAACGAGTGCGGCATCGAGCGTACCGACGAATACGCGATTGCCCAGCACCGTGACGCCGCGTGAGAACCGAT
Organism: Acidobacteriota bacterium; assembly: GCA_013140935.1. Classification (GTDB taxonomy): domain Bacteria; phylum Acidobacteriota; class Blastocatellia; order RBC074; family RBC074; genus JACPYM01. The sequence continues at coordinate 1,237 of JABFSD010000926.1, read as the reverse complement.
TGATCTCAAACGGATTCACGACCTTTTGTTTGCGTTCATATTTCCAAAGCTGCATCCCGGTGCGCGCATCGAGCGCAAACACCTGACCGGGCATTCCGGCGGTATACATCACGCCGTCAATGACTAGGGGAGTCGTTTCTAACACCGAATCGCCGGGCATTTGCACCGCCCAACGCGCTTGCAATTGTTTGACGTTCGCCGTCGTGACTTGCTTGAGCGGCGAATAATGCGTGCCTTGATAATCGCCCCAATAGGTCAGCCAGTTGTGCGGTTCGGCGGCTGAATTGCGAATGCGTTCAGGCGATAAGCCACCTGCGATAGAAGCCGTGCTGGTCTTGGCGGCGTCGCGCCCCGTGCAACTTTTGAGATAAGCCAACAGGTTTTGCAATTCGGCTTCCGACAAACGCTGTTGGTAATCGGTCGGCATCGGCGAACGGCCTTCGTTGCGAACCTCAGTGACTTGCGCCTTGTCTAAGCGATGCAACGTACCCGACAAATCCATCACGACCAGCGTATAAGTGTCTTCGTTGCGCCGCATCCCGCGCACCGTCCTGCCGTCTTTGGTTTTCACCGCCACCAGTCCTGGTGCCACGCCGCGACGGCGACGACCCGGTTCAGGCGGAGCCAGCGATGCTGAAGGATCGAGAATCTTGCGGCGCATGGCTTCAAGGGAATTCACGCCCACAGCAGAAAGATCGGGGCCGATACTCAGGCCCCGTGCATTGATCTCGTGACACGTGGCACAAGCCGCTTTGCCGAAAAACAACTCTTCGCCCAGGGCGACGCTGCCCGTGGCAGTTTCTTTCACCGCCACGGTGGTCGGGCGCAAGCTGCGAATGTATGAAACCAACTGCCACACCTGATCGCGCGACAACCCTTTGAAACCGGGCATTGACGTACTGGGAATGCCATTGCGAATGATCAACGCAATTTCACCGTCAAGATTGCCGCGCTTTAACAACACATTCAGCGCTGGCCCGCGTTCGCTGCCACGCGCTTCGCCGCCGTGGCAAACCAGACAGGTTTGTTCAAACAGTTTCGCGCCCGCCGTCACCGCCGCCGGATTATTGGCAAACGGATTCTTATCGCTTTCAGGATTGTGTTCTTGCGCGAACAACAACGCCGCTGCACTTATCAACACGGCGAATAATTTCAAGACTGGTTTCATGCGTTTTATCTTCCTTCAACATGGTCCCTAATTGGTGCGCCAGCGTCCCGCTGGCAGTCGGATCGCGAG
>JABFSD010000179.1 GCA_013140935.1 Acidobacteriota bacterium | reverse complement strand
AACCACCTCCGTTCGGTTCGCCGCTTTGCCACGCCGTGAGGTCTTCGATTACCTGAATGTCGCCGTCATCGTCCGGCATAATGCCCGGATATTTCTCTTTCTTCATATACAAAACACCCTGACAGAGAAGCTGGCAGCCCGATCAGGCTGCAACGCGGCGCAAGATAGTACGCCTCGTAAAATGCTGTCAACGTCCGTTTTCAGTGCTGAATCGTGCCTTCCAACGTCGTATCAATCTCAGCACCTTTGCCTACGTTAAACAGAAAGGCTTGCATGTTTTCGATCAGAAATTGCTGGTGTTCGGGATTGATCGTACTCAGCCCATAATGATTGATGAGCTGGTTTTGCGAAGCCAGCCAGGCCTTCCAGCAACCCGAACAAATTTCGGCGTAAATCTTTTTGCCCAACGCACTGCCGAAGGGCGGTTTTTCCAATGCGGGAAACTTCTGCCCGCAGCGCGTACAGTTGATGACTTCTGCCATGTCTCGTAACTCCTGCTTGCCTAAATGATTGAATTTGCGAAGGCTCCAAAAACGCGGGCATCTTACTGAGACGCATACCGGCAAGTAAAGCTGTGGCACGGGAGGCCGCTTGCCGGAAAACTGACCGACGTGCCGGGCAGTTCTAATTACTTCATTTCCGGCGTCGTGTCTTACGCCAACGCGGCTAAAGTGTACTGGCTCACCGTGCCACGCGAATTGCTTGAAACGGACGGCGCGTAGCCGCAGCGATAGCGCTGTGATTGACCCGGCGGTTTGACGGCGGCGAGAACAGGAACACTTGACGGCAAAGCTGCCTGCGCGCGACGCAACTGCTTTTTGCCGCCATCCACTAACACCAAATTGGCCCCCAACAGATCATAGACGCCCGCTTCACGGCGAACGGCTTCCTGCATCGCATCGGGTTCGCTGAGTCCTTCCAGCACATGAATGCGTTGCGATCAGGTCTCAGGCTCGGCGGCTCGCCAGGTGATGACGCTCGCCACCGTATGTTGTCCGGCGAGATGGGCGACATCAAAACTTTGAATGCAGGCGGGAGCCGTCTTGAGTTTGAGCGCCTGTTGCAATTCCGTCGCGGCATCGGTTTCAGGTTTAGAAATTCGTCCTGCGTTTTTGATGACGGCGCGTTGCGCAGCGAACCGCGCCAGCACGCCAGCGGGCTGGGCTGAAACGATAAGCCTGGTGCGCCCGCCCGCAAGCGCGTCGAAGCTGCGTTGCAACAGCTTCTGATGAGGCAGCCGACCTGACAGCACGCGCGATGTAGGGCGGGTTACTAAGGATTTGTTTGCGCAAAAATTGGCCCCTTGATTGCTAAAACTTCGCTGACTACCAATCAAAAGTGAACGCTTTGCCTGATGTAGTCTGGCAATGCACTATTTTTGTATTATCAAAAGACATTCTGTACCACAGGAAAACGTTTTGGCTGGCAGCGCATTTCTTCCCTTCTCTGAGCGGCTTTGTCGGAAAGGGCGACAGCATTACCACGCCCTTACTTTCTGTGACCGTCACCGCCGAAATGTTTTGAGCGCCTGTTTGCCACAAGCGTTGTCGTAATCGAAAAAGGAATTCTGAAATGGATATGGTTGCTGAACCCGATAAAATCAAAGCGGTGTCGCGTTCCAGCGATTGGCTGGCAGATGGCGGCACGATGGGCGCGCGCATTAGGGCTTTTGATTGGTCGAATCATCCGCTCGGCCCCCTGGAGGCTTGGCCGCAGAGCCTGAAAATCGCTGTGCGCATTATGCTCACTTCGCGTTACGCGATGTGGCTGGGCTGGGGGACTGAGTTTTACTTTTTCTGTAACGACGCTTATTTGCCGACGGTTGGCATCAAGGAAAGTTGGGTGCTGGGCGCTTCGGCGCGCCAGGTCTGGGCTGAAATCTGGCCCGACATAGGGCCGCGCGCCGAAACCGTCGTTGCCACGGGCAAAGCCACTTGGGACGAATCGCTGTTGCTCTTTCTCGAACGCAGCGGTTACGTCGAAGAAACCTACCATACCTTCTCTTACAGCCCTATTTCAGACGACGACGGCTCGACCGGCGGCATGTTGTGCGTAGTGACCGAAGACACCGAGCGTGTCATCGGCGAACGCCGTTTGCGCTTGTTACGCGAACTGGCTGCCGACCTTACCCAAACCAACACGGAAGAAGAAGTCTGCCAGGTGGCGAGCCGACAATTGTCTAGCGATGACAAAGATTTGCCCTTCGCGCTGCTTTATCTTTTCGAGGCAAACGCCGAGACAAACGGCTGGCAGGCGCGACTGGTTTGTGCGTCTGCGACGACGCCGCTGGATGAAACGATTGCGCCGCCCGTGATCGAACTGGCAAACGCCGCCGCCCTGTGGCCCGCTCAGGCGGTGTGGCGCGAGGCAGAAGCCCTCACAGTTGCTGATCTCGCCGCACAAAAGGTCGTCCCGCCGATGGGGCCGTGGCAGCAACCCACTCGTCAGGCTCTGGTCATCCCGTTGGCCCAGCAGGGGCAAGAACATCCGGCTGGATTTCTCGTTGCGGGACTCAATCCGTTGCGCGCGCTCGACGCTTCTTATCGCGGCTTTATCAGTCTGCTGGCAGGTCAGATCACGGCGGCGCTCGCCAACGCGCGCGCTTACGAGGCCGAACGCCGCCGGGTTGCAGCGCTGGCTGAACTGGA
>JABFSD010000649.1 GCA_013140935.1 Acidobacteriota bacterium | reverse complement strand
TCGTTGCTGTCTTTGTCATCGTTCGGATTGAGCTCGGTCGTGCGGCTGCTCACGCATCCGACCAACACACCCGTACCGGTAAAGTTGCCGGCGACGATTTCAACGACGTAATCACCAGCAGGCAGATTATCGAAACGATAATAGCCGCCGTTGGCCGTCGTCTGGTTCGGCACGGCTGTGCCCGCCAGATCGAGCGCAGGCGTAAGGTCTGACTTGAGCAATTTGACGATGACGCCGTTCACGCCCGGCGCAACCCCATCGGCGGCATCAATCACGCCATTGTTATTGAGGTCTTTCCAGACGCGATTGCCGAGGCTCAACGGCACGGGCGTGAAACCTACATCCAGACTGTGATCGTTCTTGCCCGCGATAATCGTGCCCGTGGTGTAAGGAATCACCGCATCGTCGTTGGCCATCGTCGCGTCTGAATCACGCAGATCGCCGCCCGTCGTGGCGTCCGTATTCGCTGGTGACAGCGCGAAGCCAGCCAGCGCGGCTTGCAATTTATTAAGGCGAATTTCGTAATCCATGTTTTCCAGCAATCCGCCCGTCACCAACCCTCGCCAGTCCGCTGGATTTGTTTCCGTGCCTTTCGTGAAGATGTAAATCCCCTGCGCATCCGTCACCGCCGTAGCCAACAAATTGCCGCTCTTGAACAACTTTACGGTCACGCCGGGGATGCCTTTTTCATCGGCGTCCTGAATGCCGTTGTTATCGGTGTCTACCCAGATGCGATTGCCGATTTCCATCGGCCCTGGCTCGCAAAGCTGATCAACACTGGTCATCGTGAATACTTTGGCTTGTGCCAAAACGTGGCTGGCCGTCACTGCGCCGGTGCGCCAACTGGCATATTTCGCGCCGCCTGAGCAGCAATACCAGGGATCGGTAAAGCCGCCGACGACTTCGCCCGTGCCCGGCAAAACGAAGACACCGCCGTTGTAACTCGCTCCGTGCCAGGGGTCAGCCCCTTGATCTAAAAACCAACTGCCGCCCGGCCCACCGATGCTGGGAAAATCTACTGCCGTGGAAGTGAAGGGGCCGGAAACCCCATTGTTTTCCAAGGTGAAAGTGCCATCAGCATTGCGCCAGGTTCGCACCCAATAACCGAAAGGCGTTGCGCCATTCGAATAAATCTGGCGTGGCATAATGCCGATGATCATCGAACCGGTGTCGTCAAAGCCGAAGTCCTGTAGATAAGGTTGGAAATCCGAAACCGTGGTTTTCCAATTCGTCTGGGGAACCGAGCTGTTTCCGAATGTACCGGCTTGAAAGGCGGTTGGATTAAAGGAGAATTTTTGGGTAAAGGTGTTAGTAGCTGGGTCCATCGCCAAAATCTTTACGGCAAAGTTGGCGTTCGTACCGGTTGCGCCATCACACACGCCGCCGACGTATAGTTGTCCGTTATAAAATTTCAGCGCCGAGGGACGGAACCGACCGCTGACGCAATTTGAAACACCAGTCGGAATAGCGATCTCAGTGACGCTCGTCGGCGCAGTCGCTGGCAGCGAAGCATAGGTAACGCCCGAAATATCCAGCTTGGCGATGTTTCCTTTGCCCTGATTGACGACCCACATCGTTTTCAGATCATCGCTTATATCCAATCCGCCCAATCCGTATTCACCAATCTTGTCGCCGCCACCCACCGGAAATTGATTGGTTACGTTGACGCCCAAATCAGTTGTCAGGCGAACCAGCCGTTTGTGAGAAACGAAGCTGAAACCAGCGCCCGAGTAATCGGCCACGTAAATCGAATCGCGTCCGTCAGGGGCGACCGGGAAGAATGCGGCAAAAGGCGCGCTGACCGTCGAGAAATAAGCCAATTGTCGCGTGTTATCAGCGGCAAAAGCCTGTGGGATTCCCACTTGCGAGAAGGTGCGGTCGTCGCTGTGCCCGGTGATATTGGCGGTGTTGACGACATCTCGCGTGTTGTAGCGCCACGAAACCACAGAGAAAGGACTGCCGGTGGCCGGCGCGCAACCGCCCACGATGCGCGGGTTCATTTGCGGCAAACACTGCCCCGGCAAATGCAAACCATACTTCACGCTTTTGGTGCCGGCGTTAACGAACTGCACTGATGTGCCATTGGCGCTGCCCGCTGCCCCGTCAAAAAAGCCCGGTGGCGGTTCGAATTCCAGTCGGTAAGGTTGACCTGCAACTAATCCGGTCAACGCATAACTGCCACGTTCACTCGATGTCGCTTGTGCTACCAGATTGCCCGATGCGTCATAAGCCTTGACGACGACGTAAGGGAATCCGGCTTCGGTGGCTTCCATCAAGCCATTGTCATTGCCATCGCCATAAACCGTGCCGTAAATGGCATTGGGTAAGCATTCAGTATCCGTATCGGTAGCCGAGTTGTTATTGGGATTCGTTTCTGTCGTTCCGGCAGGCACAGTTACGGTGGCGGTGTTGGTCAAATTCCCGGTAAACGCCGCCGGAACCGTAATCGTGAAGGAGAAGGTTACGCTTGCGGACAACGGTAAAGTGACCGAAACGTTATTCAACGCCCCTGAGCCGCTGGCGGGCGAGCAAGACGCTCCAGGCCCGGCGGCACACGACCAATTGGCGGTAGTAATCCCCGCTGGCAATGGGTCATTGACCAAAGCGCCGGTGACATCAGCCGGACCGTTGTTGGTGACGACGATGCTATAAGT
>JABFSD010000606.1 GCA_013140935.1 Acidobacteriota bacterium | reverse complement strand
TCGCATGACCGAAGCCAAAGAGCCGAAAGAAAAAGTCACTGCGTTCACCCAAAAATTCGATTTATTCGCGCGCATCATCATGAGCGGCGATGCTTCGCAATTGCAGATGTCGTTCGACCCCAAAGACCCCAATGACGTGCTGATGGAATGGTTGGCCAAACATCCGGCTTATACCGCGCCGATGTTCATCAACGATCCGTTGCAAACTATCCAGGCGGTTACGATTCCGGTGCTGGTGTTGCAAGGCGAAAAGGATTTGCACGTAGCGGTCAAAGATGCGAATTACATCAGCGAAGCGCTGATGCGGCTGAATCACAAGGACACGACGTATAAGTTGCTTCCTGACGTGAATCATTTGCTCAAAGATCACAAAGCGCCTGCGACCGCGATTCTTTCCACCGATGTAAAACAACCATTGAGCGCCGATCTGCTCGCCGCGCTCAACGAATGGCTGGCTAAGCGGAAATGAAAGCCGACAACCCACAACCGGCAACCGACAACCTGCGCTTTGATGAACGCGGCTTGATTCCCGCGATTGTGCAAGACGCGGCCACGAACGAAGTCTTGATGATGGCGTGGATGAATGCTGAGAGTCTGGCGCTGACACAACAAACCGACGAGACGTGGTTCTGGAGCCGTTCGCGTAACGAGCTTTGGCACAAAGGCGGTACGTCGGGCAATACGCAACGCGTGACCGAGATTCGCTATGATTGCGACGGCGATACGCTGTTGATTCGCGTAACGCCCACCGGCCCGGCTTGCCACACGGGCGCGCAAAACTGTTTTTTCAACCAACTATAACAACGATGCGGTACGGGGAGCGGTAGCGACCCGGTGACTCAGGAGCTAAGCGTTGCCGAGTCACCAAGTCGCTACCGCTCCCTGTACTGCAATTCATCAGTAATGAGCGAAGCAAACCTAATCGTTAAACCCGAGATTGTGATCGAATCACCGCACCCGCAGGTCGCGCTGGTCAACGTACCCGCGATGGAACTGGGCATCTCGTTGCAAAACCTTTACGACTTGATTCAAGAACGCAAAGAGCTACGGCCTGAAGGTTCTTATACGACTTATCTGTTCGACAGCGGCCTCGACAAGATTCTCAAAAAGGTCGGCGAAGAGTCCGCCGAAACGATCATCGCCGCCAAGAACGCCGCGAACGAAGAAACGCGCAAATTGCTGGCGGGCGAAATCAGCGACTTGCTTTATCACCTGTTGGTGCTGATGGTCGAACGCAAAGTCGGACTCGCCGACATTCAAGCCGAATTGCATCAACGCGCCGGCAAACCCGCGAAGAAGTAGTTAACTTCCTATGACCAGTTACGAACAATTCCAGCAACTCGCGGCGCAGGGTACGGTCGTGCCCGTGGTGAAGACCGTGATGGCCGATATGTTGACGCCGGTGCTGGCTTATTGGCGCATCGCGCACGCCGCCGAACGCGCCTTTCTGCTGGAATCGGTCGAAGGCGGCGAACATCTGGCGCGCTATTCGTTTTTGGGTTGCGCGCCGCATACGGTCGTGCGCGCGCGCGCGCGCGAAGTCACGATTGAAAGCGCCGATGGCACAACTTGCAAAACGACGCAGCCGATGTTGGATGTGTTGCGTGAATTGATGCGGCAACAGCGTCCGGTCAAAGTCGCGGGCTTGCCGCCTTTCTCAGCCGGAGCCGTCGGCTATTTCGGCTATGACGCGGTGCGTTGGTTCGAGCAATTGCCCGAAAACGCAGTGGACGATTTGCACGTAGACACCGCGCAAGTGATGTTCTTTCGCCATCTGTTGGCTTTCGATCATGTCAAACATCAGATTCAAATCATCGCCAACGTATTCACCGAAGGCGTGACCGATGAAGTTACGCTGAAAGCCAAATACGCCACTGCCTGCGAAGAAATCGCGGAACTCGAAACGGCGTTGCAAGCCAGTGTGCCGATGCCGCCTTCGGTCAAACGCGCTGAAGCCTTGTCGTTCGACTCGAACATGACGCGCGCGCATTACGATGATTCGATTGCGAAAATCATTGAGTACATTCGCGCGGGCGATGCCTTTCAAGTCGTCTTCGCGCAGCGTTTCGAGACCGAACTCACAGCGCATCCGTTTCAGGTTTATCGCGCGTTGCGCGTCGTCAATCCGTCGCCTTACATGTTTTTTCTCAAGCTGAGCGGCGAGCAATATGTGTTGGGCGCTTCGCCTGAGATGCTGGTGCGCTGTAATGCGGGCAAGCTCGAATATCGTCCGATTGCGGGTACGCATCCGCGCGGCGCAACCGAAGACGAAGATCGTCAGTTAGAAGAGTTGTTGCGCGCCGACGAAAAGGAACAAGCCGAACACGTTATGCTCGTTGATCTAGGTCGCAACGACCTGGGCCGCGTGGCCGATTACGGCAGTGTGAAAGTTGATCGCCAGATGTTCGTCGAACGCTATTCGCACGTCATGCATTTGGTGTCGGCGCTGTCGGCGCAACTGCGCGACGGGCTGGATTGTTTCGACGCGCTGGCGGCTACGTTCCCGGCGGGTACGGTGAGCGGAGCGCCCAAAGTGCGTGCGATGGAAATCATTGATGAACTCGAACCGACGCGGCGCGGGGTTTACGCCGGGTCGGTTTTGTATTTCGATTACAACGGCAACCTCGACTCGTGCATTGCGTTGCGTACGATGT
>JABFSD010000747.1 GCA_013140935.1 Acidobacteriota bacterium | reverse complement strand
GTGCGTGTGCGCGATGCGTTGGGCGTTGAACGTGCTGCGCCGTTGTTTTTCGTATCTCCCGCGCAAGTCAATTACCTGATGCCCGCGCAAACCGCAGCCGGTGCGGCGACGGTGACGATCACGAGCGGCGACAATATCGTCTCAATCGGCTCGGTCACGATGGCGGCACTCGCACCGGGATTGTTTACGTTGAACGCCACGGGCACGGGCTTGCCTGCGGCGGCGGTGCTGCGCGCCAAAAGCGATGGGTCGCTCGTGTATGAAGCCGTCGCGCAATACGACGCGGCGCGCAACCAGTTCGTCGCCGTGCCGATTGATCTCGGCCCCGAAAGCGATCAGGTGTTTCTGTTGTTGTTCGGCACCGGCATGCGCGGACGCAGCGCGGGCAGTCCGGCGACAGCGCGTTACGCGACGACGGTGAGTGGGGAAGTGTTGTATGCCGGTGCGCAAGGCGAATTCGCAGGGCTGGATCAAGTAAACGTGCGCGTACCGCGTTCGTTGATCGGACGCGGCGAAGTCGAGTTGGAAGTGTTTGTGGATGGGCGTCCGACGAATGCGGTGCGGGTTTCGATTAAATAGAAGTGGCGCAGGCTTCAGCCTGTGAGACGTTGTGTGGACTTTAGTCCGCCCAGTCTTGTGCAATCACGAGCGGACTAAAGTCCACACAACGTCTCACAGGCTGAAGCCTGCGCCACGTTAGAAGTTGTATCGTGCCTTCACGGCATAAATCGGCTTGCCCTGCGATTCGTGATAAGTGCGTACGACGATCTCGGCGATCAGTCCCATCAGGAAAAACTGTACGCCCAACGCAAACAGCACCATGGCTACGACGGGCAGCGGCGTTTGTATGAAGTCGGCGTGTTTGGGCCAGTCTGCGAATTTCATGAGAAAAGCCATGGCTGCCGCCAACAAAGAAATCACGAAGGAAATCATGCCTGCGCCGCCAAACAAATAAATCGGCTTGGTCAGATAGCTCGCCATGAATTTGATCGTGACGAGATCGAATACGACTTTGATCGTGCGCGAGATGCCGTATTTCGATACGCCAGCGGTGCGCGCGTGATGGGTGACGGGAATCTCTGTGACACGGCCTCCGGCCCATGCCGCGTAAATCGGAATGAAGCGGTGCATCTCACCGTAAAGGTTTACGTCTTTGAGCACTTCGCGGCGATAGGCTTTGAGCGAGCAGCCGTAATCGTGCAACGGCACGCCGCCGATGCGCGAGATCAGTGCGTTGGCGAGGCGCGAAGGCAGCGTGCGCGAAAGGAAGGCATCCTGCCGGTCTTTGCGCCAGCCTGAGACTACATCGAAGCCTTCATCGAGTTTGTCGAGCAGGCGCTTGATGTCCGCCGGGTCGTTCTGCAAGTCGGCATCCATCGGAATCAGGATTTCGCCTTGCGCGGCGTGAATGCCTGCGGCCATCGCGGCGGTTTGGCCGTAATTGCGCCGAAAGGCGATGACTTTTACGCGTGAGTCAGCGGTGGCGAATTGTTCAAGCAATTCAAGGCTGCGGTCGCGGCTACCATCGTCTACGTAAATGATTTCGAAGGTTTGGCCGAGGGCGGCCATCGCTTCGAAGATTTTGGCGTTCAGGCGCGGCAGGTTTTCTTCTTCGTTATAAACGGGCAGAAACAGCGAGAGTTTGGGTGAAGGGCTTGTCATTGAGCAGCGGGATAAAGTTGATACAGCATCAGGTAAACGATGACGCCGGTGACTGATACGTAAAGCCACAGCGGCAGCGTCCAACGCGCGATGGCTTTGTGCTTATCGAACTTGCCGCCGAGCGCGCGGGCGAATGTCATGAAAATCAGCGGTACGATTACGACAGCGAGAATCGTATGTGTGAGCAGGATGATGAAATAAATCCACCGCACCGCGCCTTGTCCCTGAAACTTCGTCGAGCCGTGATGCGCGTGGTAATAAAGATAAGAAGCCAGAAACAACGTCGAGGTCAGAAACGCTGCGCTCATACAAATGCGATGCAGGAGGATTTTCTTTTGCCGTATGAAGCCGTAACCGATGCACAGCAACGTCGCGCTCGTAGCGTTCAAACAGGCATTGAGCGCCGGTAAATCAGTAAGCGTCATAAACCTACTTCCACAAAAACATCATGCTGAAAAGAAACAGCCACAGCACGTCAATGAAATGCCAATAAAGAATCGTACCGTCGAGCGAGAGGCGGCGACGCAACGCCGTCCAATCACCGTAACGGCTTTTGGTGATGAGATAAATCAACGCGAGCAATCCGCCGATGAGGTGCGCGGCATGCGTACCCGTGATGAAAAACGCGAGCCAGGCGCGCAAGTTTTTACCTGCGAAAAATCCAGCCGCCGCAAGTTGGCGCAAGGCTACGTATTGCACCGCGAGAAAGAGCGAGCCGAACGCGAGCGTGACGTAAAGCCACAACTGAAAGGCTTGCTCCTGACGGCGACGCAATTGGCGACGAGCAATTTCGAGCGTGAGGCTGCATAGCGTTACGACGACGGTGCTGATCCAAAACAGTTTCGGCGTAGCCAGCTCCTGCTTCTTTGCGCCGAGCCACCAATAAACAATCACCAGCGTGACGAACAGCATCGTGACGCCGGTCAGAATCAAACTCATTGCCAGCCGATAGCCTTGCGGCGGAGGCATGCGTTCGGGTTCGAGCGGGCCTTCGTTGCCGCCGCCGCCGAGTGTTTTCAATACGTCTTCAATATCGTGGCTGCCGCCGTTGCCGATAGTGAGTCCGGGTTTCTTTGCCGTAGTTGCCATAATGCTTTCGTCTTCGTCACCGCGCGCCGGTTGGATTCTTACGGCACGATTACGGCGGGTTGCGCCATCAGTTTGCCTTCGTGATAAGCCGTCGCGGTGTTGTAAGTGAAATCCGCTTTGGCTTCAGCTTTCGCTTCGACTTTCACCTTGAGCGTTTGCGCTTTGTAAGTCTCATGCCACGCTTCCACTTCGTATTCGCCTGGCGGCAAGCCCGTCAACGTGAACGTGCCGTTCGCATCAGTCACGGCAAAAAACGGATGATCGAGGACGCCGATCCACGCCGACATCCAGTTATGCACGCCGCATTTCACGGGAATCATGACTTCGGTTTGTTTGAACTGCCGCTTGAACGGATCAGCGCCCGGCAGAATGTTGGTATCCCACTCGCGGTTCTTTTCGGGCTTGGGGTGTACGTTATGCGTCGTGTCGTCGCTGCTTTGCACTGACAGCGTCGCGCTGGTGTGAATGCCTAAAACGTGTGGCACGTAACGGCAGCCTTTCTGCCGCAAGGCGACTTCGGTTTCTGTGGGCGGAAAGGCTACGTCGGCGGGCAAACCGTTTTTCACGTAAACGAATACGTTTTGCAGCTTGCCATTCTGAGCGACGACTTCTTCGGTGGTGTAAGTGCCATTCGCGTTGCACACCGGGTCGGCGTTCATCGAAACCGAACGCGGCGCGGGCGGCTGTCCGGTCAGATTGATCGTGCCGGCGATGCGGCCTTCGTTGCCGGTGGATTGATAAGCGGGTTTGCTGGGTGCGGACTTTTCCTCATTGCCGCAGGCCGCGACGAAGCAGGCGAAACACAAAACGACGAAACCCAATATGCGTTGGGGAAACATTGCGAAACCTCCGAAAATTATCTGTGGGAAAACGTGAATACGGTTGAACACATTTCAATGAAAGATCGCACCTAAATCTCGTGCGCCGTGTATGATGCGCACAATTTCGATTTCATCGAATACGAGACGATAAAAGATGAGGTAACGTCCTTCGATAAAACTGCGCAAATCGGGAGCGAATTCAGGGCGTAATCGGCCCATCAACGGGTGATCTGACAGCAACTCGAATTTTGCGATCAGCTTGGTGAGTTGGCGGTCAGCCATTTCCAGGTCTGTTTGCGAGAGGTGAAGCCAGAGACCGATCAAGTCGTCATCGGCTTCTTCGGTCAGCTTGTATTGCTTCATCGCATTTTTATTGCGTCTTTTGTTTCGCGAGCCGTCTGCGCCCTTCGGCTTTTACGTGTTCGATGATTTCTTCGACGGAGTGATAGGTCTTGAACTCGCCCCGTTCCAATTGGTCAAGCCCCTTCTGAATCTCTTGACGAAGCCGCGTGGTTCTCGTCGTTTTAAGCTCATCCTGTTCCTGTAACAACTGCTTCAGATATTCATCTACCGAGAGGCCTGCGGCGGCGGCTTGCGCGCTCAGGGCTTGTACGGTTTCCGTAGAGACTTGATCGAATGTAGCGTTCATGATTTTACCTCGCCTTCAGCATAGCCCGTCTGTGCGGCGAGCGACAACTGGCGCGCAGTGCGCATTAGGGCGCAAGCGCCACATAAACCACCCGCGAGATATTGGCGATGAGTTTGTCGCTTTTCTTTTCGTCGGCGATGCCGCGTGTGAGTACGACGATGAGGTAAGGCTTGCGCAAGGCGGGCATCACCAGCGCGGCGTCGTGATTGTGTTTGGTGATCGAACCGGTTTTGTGGGCTACGGTGGCGTCGCGGGGCAATCCGGCGGGGATGCCGTCGTTGAAGCGTTGTCCGCCGAGAATCTGAATCATCTTTTCACAGGCTTTGCCGTTGCCGACCTTGCGTTCGTGAATCGCCTTGAGCATCAGCATCAGGTCATAGGCTGTCGTCACGTTGTTCTTACCTGCGTTGAAAGCCTTTTGGTCTTCGACGCCGCGCAAGACTTTGGTGTCGTTGATGCCGAGTTTAGCGAGCAATTCCATGACTTTTTCGGGCTGGGCTTTTTCGATCAGCAGGTTGGTCGCCAGATTGCTGCTCATCGTAATCATGTGTTCGGTCAATTCGAGAATGGTCATCGGCTGGCCGAGGCGGCGATAGACTTCTTCGTCGCTGTCGTCGCGGCGGTCGAGGGAGTATTCGCTGCCGTCAATGATGCTGTAAAACTTGTTTTTGACTTCGAGGCGTTCGGTCAGCAAGAGGCGCTTGTCGCTGGCGCGGCGAAAGAGTTCCATCATCACCGGCAACTTCATCGTACTCGCCGCGTGAAAGACTTCGCGTTCATTGAGCATCAGCGTTTGTTTGTTGTCGGTGTCGTAAACGGCTACGCCGACTTTTTCGGCCCCGCTCATCAAGATGAGTTTTTCGATTTCGGCTTTGGCTTCCGTTAGCCGGTTTTGTGCTGCGAGCGTGTGCGGCAAAGCCAGCAATAAGAACAACAGGGAAAGCGTCTTGTGCATAGGTTCGACCTCCGTGACGTAGCGCAAGATACCATCTTGCGCCACGTGACGCATTGCCAAACCCAGCGCGGCTCTGTTACAAACTCTCTGCCCCTGCTGAAGAAGGCCGCAAAATCACGTACCCCTACGTATTTCAACGAGGCCCATACCACCTTAAACCGCTACACACGCGCGAAACTTTTGCTGTGCGTACAACCCGCTCGTTAGAAATCGCAATCAGAGCGGGCGTAAAATCGCCAGCAAGTTAATCATTGCTATCCGCATACTCCCCAGTAACAGCGCGGATGCCCACACTGAAAATTGCTTTTCATCATTCGCCGCTACGGCATGACCCGGCTCAATCATCCTGCTGGGTATTGCCGTGAAGTGTGTTCCCGTTTCAAGAGATCGAAATGAATAAATTCAAAACTTTCACCATTTATCGCACGCCGTTCGTTTTTATGGCGTTGTTGTTGCTTTCAGCCCTCATCGCACTTACCCAATCAACGTTGCCCGTCAGTCAGGCGCAAAGCAGCCTTTACGTGACGACTTTTGCTGGAGCGCCGCAATCGGGTTTCGCCGATGGTGCGGGTTCCGCCGCGCGTTTCAATGCGCCGCTCGGCATCTGTATGGACAATGACGACAACCTGATCGTTGCTGACTTTCGCAACGCACGCATTCGCCGCATTTCGCCGCAAGGCGTAGTCACGACCGTCGCAGGCGGCACATCGGGCTATGCCAACGGCGTCGGTTCGAGCGCGCGTTTTAACGGCCCGGCGGGCGTGGCCGTAGACCGCAATGGCAACATCTTCGTGGCCGATTACGGCAACAATCGCATTCGTATGATCGCGCCCAACGGCGTTGTCACGACCGTGGCGGGCAGCGGCACTTACGGCGCGCGCACCGGCATCGGCCTCAATGCACAATTCGCGCGGCCCAGCGGCATCGTGGTGGACGACGCAGGCAATCTTTTCGTTTTGGATTCGGGGACGAACGTCGTGCGCATGATTGACACCGGGCGCTATGTCTCGAATCTGGCGGGCAGTTATAACGGCTATGCCGACGGACAGGGCGAAGCGGCGCAATTCAGTTTCAGCGGCGCGGCTCCGCAACTTTGTCTCGATGGCGAAGGCAATCTCATCATCGCGGATTTCTTCAACAGCCGTATTCGCAAGGTCACTCGCCAGGGCGTGGCCTCAACCGTAGCCGGTGGCGGCAACGATCTCGACGGCCCTGCGTTGCAAGCTTCGCTTTATTTCGCGACGGGCATCGCGCGCGACCGCAACGGCGATTTCATCATCGCTGACTGGCACAACGCGACGGTGCGCAAATGGAACGTGGCGGCCAATACGCTGACGACGATTGCGGGGCGCACGCTGGTTGAAGGCTGGCAGGACGGCCCCGCATTGCAAGCCATTTTTACGCGACCCGGAGCCGCCGCCGTCAATTCGAAAGGCGAAATTTTCGTGAGCGATTATTTCACGCATACGATTCGCCGCATCGGGCCGCGCACGTCGTCTACGCCGCAGCCTACGCCGACCGTGACCGTGACGCCTACGGCTACGCCGACTGCGACGGCTACGCCGACGGCGACGCCTACGCCGACGGCCACCCCGACTCCTTCCGTTACGCCTACACCGACGGTGACACCGACTGCCACACCTACGCCGACGGTGACGCCGACCCCGCCGCCGAGTGACGGCAGGAACCTGTTGGTCAATCCGAGTTTTGAATCAGGCGATTGGTCAGGCTGGAGCCTGCAAACGTGGTATCACAATGCGGGCGGCCCGAAGATGGTGACGGATCCGAATTACGTGACCAATGGGCAATACGCTTTGCAGTTCGTGGCGGGCGGACGTTATCTGCTCGACGCGGCGTATCAGGATTTGAATCTTCCGGCAGGCGATTACACGCTGAGTGCCGATGTCTTCCCGAGCATTGGCGCAACGGTGGCGTTGGGGGCGCAATTCTTGAATACGGATTTAGCCAGCGCCGTCTCGGTCACGCCGACCAGTCAAAACGCGCATCTCGTGGTGAACTTTACGGTGGTAGATGGCACAAAGCCGGTGAGGATTTATTCGCTGGGCAAGCAGAGCCGTTACATTCGCAGCCACTATTACGTAGACAATTTCGTGTTGGTGCGCCGGTAAACAGCACGATTTAGTCTTCGCCACAAAAAAGCACAAAAACCAAAAAAAGTATTTTCGGTAAACTTTGTGAATTCTGTGCTTTTTTGTGGCGAAAGCTCTTCGATTGGCAAGGGCGGAAATTCAAACCGGAAATCAGGTTCACTCCACAAAAACAAAAGGCGGAGCGTCGGTTAGGTTCGACGTCCCGCCTTTTGTGCTTTTCCGACTGGAGATGACTTCGTGATTTGCCACGTTACCGTTTCAAATCGGGGCATCTGAAAGTCTTCACCACATCGTAACCGTCGCTCAATCTGACTTGAGTGACGCCACACGAACACGCCGCCGTCAGCAAGGTCGCCCCCGACTCCATAGTCAAAGGACTCATCAGGTCGTATTGCAACGCGGCTACGTAATAGCCGGTGGTTGCCGTATCAACCTCAGCCTCGCTGATGCGCGCACGGTTTTGCGTGGGTGCATTCGTACTGACATTCGTGGTCACATAACGCACCTGTTTCAGCTCTACGCTGGCGTTGCGCAACAGTTGTTCGTTGCGCAGCGAACGCAGGGCTTCTTTCAGATTTGCAACAATGAGTTTTTCCTGTCCCGGTTGTGTCGCGCGGGCCCCTCCCCCGGAACGTTCCGACATCATCGCAGCAATGGTTCGTGGAATTTGTTGGCTCGCCGAACCGGCTAGCTCTTGCGCCAGATTTACCCAGCGGGAGTACCCTGTGGCAGCCAACAACAGGCAGGTCGTGAATATCACAGCTTTCATTTCCTTTATCCTCCATTCCTAGTCTTACACCAAACCCTTCGGAAATTGGCGGGGCAATATAGCCCACAGTCGGACATAAGCCCTAGCAAAATTTCCTAACCGGGTTTAGCCGATGTCCTAAAGGGGAAAGGGGATTCAGGAGTACCTCCCAAATAAAAGAGGTAGGACAAGTTGGCAACTTGTCCTACCTCTTCGGGGTAATCGTTAGGGCATTTCGCCTAAAAGACAGGTTGTCCTTTTTTGTGTTTGATCCACGAATAAACGGCAGCGGCTCCGCCCCCGGCAATCGCGCCGATGGCTGCTCCCTTGCCGCCTTTCGCAATGCCGCCAATCGCTGCGCCCACACCGGCTCCGGTGCCGACGGCGTGGACGGTCTTGGTTTTATTGCTC
>JABFSD010000844.1 GCA_013140935.1 Acidobacteriota bacterium | reverse complement strand
CATCTACGCCAACTTCTATTTGAACAACGGCGCACTGGCAGCGAAGGACGTGCGCGCGTGGCTGGAACTGGTCAAATGGGATCGTGACGATGCGCTCTTTCTCGTTCTCATCGGCTATTTCAGCCACCGCCAGATCGGACAGGCCGCCGAAGCGCAACAGTTGCTCGAACTCGCCGCCCAACGCGGCGACAAAGCAGCGTGGCCTTATCCGTTGCTGCGTTACCTGCAAGGCGAAATCCCTGCTTCGTCGGTGCTTGAATTGGCGACCAACAACGACCGCCTCACCGAAGTGCATGGCTGGCTGGGCAAAGAGGCTTTGCTGACTGGCAAACGCGCCGCGGCGTTGAAGTATTTCCGTTGGGTGAAAGAAAACGGTAACAAGCAATTCATCGAATATACCTTCTCGCTGTTGGAGCTGGCGCGGCTGGAAAAGGATGCGGGTAAAGTTCAATAATCAAATGCAGCAACCGGAAAGATCGCAACCATGATGAAATCACCAACCGCCGCAATCGCAACCAACCAACTGGACATCGCCAAAGCACAAGCGCGGGCGCGGGTGAATCGTTTTTTGTTGTCCGCCGTCGGCAGCCAATTTGCCGCTGGCAACGCCGAGATAGACCGCGTGACGAACGACTGGAAAATTCCGATTTTGTTGGTAACACCGGGTTTTGTCGCGGGCCAGGTGGGCGAAGCCTGCGTTTCGTGGCACACCCATGAAATCATCAGCCATACGCTGGTCGAACAAATTTACGCGGAGGCCGAAACCTTGAAACAACGCTACGATGCCGAGATACAAGCCGCCTTTTTACAAGCAGGAAACCGATAGCTCGTGTTTGCCGGTCTGCTTGCGCATGGTGTTGGCGACGCGCGGCGTAGCGCTATCAGAACCGACGTTGCGCGAACTTTGCGACTGGAGCCCCGCAACGTTCGACGACTTCAACCAACGTCGTGGCTGCCGCGCGTGCGCTGGGCTTTTTACATTCGCGCGAAGATTATGGGTTGCGCATGCATGATTTGCGCGATGCCGTGCGCGCCGGGCTGCTTCCCATCGTCGGCATTGATTTGCAAGCCTACGGACGCATCGGACAGCACGCACAAGTGGTCGTCGCGGTTTCCAGTCGCGGCGTCGCCTTGCAAGACCCCTTGCTCGGACAATTCGTTTCAAACCTGTTGGTGTTTGAGCAAGCCTGGAGCGGCAGCGAATTCCTGACCATTCTGATCGAGTGACCTTGTAACGCGCCATAAAACCTGCGATGAAAACCAAAGACCTCCTGCTTCATTACGGACGCCAATTCGGCACGCTCGCCGGATTGCTCGTGTTGTGTCTGGTGCTGTGGGCATTGACGCCGCACTTCCTGACCGTCTCGAACCTGCTCAACGTAGCCCAACAAACCACGCTCGTCGCCATCGTCGCCGTAGGCATGACCTTCGTCATCATCACCGCCGGCATTGATCTCTCGGTCGGCTCGCTGCTCGCCTTCGCTGGCGTAGTGATGGCGAGCCTGCTGCAACGAGGCTTGCCGCTCGCACCGGCCTTGCTCATCGGCTTGCTCACGGGCGCGGCGGGCGGCGTATTGAACGGCTTGCTGATTACCTTCGGACGCTTGCCGCCGTTTATCACTACGTTGGGGATGATGAGCATGGCGCGCGGCGCGGCGCTGGTCTTCACCGACGGGCGTCCGGTCTCAGGCTTTTCCGATACGTTTCGCTGGCTGGCCGTAGGCGAGCTTTGGCACATCCCCGCGCCCGTCATCATCATGCTGCTGGTTTATGTGCTCGCGCATTTCACGCTCACGCGCACGAAGCTGGGGCGGTATGCCTACGCCATTGGCGGCAACGAAGAAGCCGCGACGCTGTCGGGCGTAAACGTGCGGTTGTATAAAACGCTGGTCTACGGTTTGAGCGGAGCCTTGAGCGCGCTGGCCGCGATCATCCTGACGGCGCGCTTGAATTCGGCGCAACCGATTGCGGGGATGATGTACGAACTCGACGCCATCGCCGCGACGGTCATCGGCGGCACGAGTTTGACGGGCGGCTCCGGCACGGTGGTCGGTACGCTGATCGGCGCGCTGATTATTGGCGTCTTGCGCAACGGACTGAACCTGCTGGATATTTCTTCCTTCGTACAACAAATCGTCATCGGCGCAGTGATCGTCGTCGCCGTGTTGTTGGATATGGCGCTGAAAGCGAATCGTAAATAATCCTTCGTTCAATTCAAAAGAGGAACACGATGAAAAAACTATGGGTTTATGCTTTGTCCATCGGCGCGTTGTTCGCCGCCGTCAGTTGCAATCGCGGCGCTGAGACCACAAATGGCAAGCCGACGATTGCGCTGGTGTTGAAGACGCTCAACAACCCTTACTTCATTGACATGCAAAAGGGCGCGCAGGAAGCGGCGCAACGGCTGGGCGTCAACTTGCAGGTGCAAGCCGCCGAGCGCGAGGTGGACGTAGAGAAACAGATGCAGATTATCGAGAACCTGATTCAGGCCAAAGTGGCGGCGTTGTGCATTACGCCGAGCGGATCGAAAGAGGTCGTACCCGCCATCGTCAAAGCCAATCAGGCGGGCATTCCGGTCATTATCGTAGACACGCGCGTTGACGCGGCTACGTTGCAAGCGGCCAACGGCAAGGTGGCGGGTTTCGTAGGCTCAGAC
>JABFSD010000135.1 GCA_013140935.1 Acidobacteriota bacterium | reverse complement strand
GCGATATTGCCGCAGCGGGGTTGGGCGACGAAAGCCCATTGGAATTCAGTTACCGCACGCTCAACACCAAATCGACGCATCGGTTTATTTATGTGCGCGGCGGCGGACGCATGCCTTCGCCCGCAGGCCCCGCCAAAGTTTATCTCAACGTTTCGCGCATCAATCCGACCGAAAACGAAAAGCCCATCATCATCTGGCGCAATATGACGTTGGCGTTTCGTCCGATCATTCGCCGCACCGTCGCCAAGCCGGGAGAATCCGTAGTGGCTTCGGCGGAAGAACTGGCCTTTACCGCAGCGTTGCGGCGCGGTGAATTGCCGAAGGGCCAACGCGCTCCGTTAAAGGCGGTCGTCTCGCCTGAGACCGCCGCGCAGTTGAATTTCGGCAAAGCGCCCGATGGCACGACACTCGGCGAAAACGATTTTGCTTCGGTGGGTTCGACGATGATTGAAATCCCGATGCCCGAAAGCAAAGACCCGATGGCATTGAATCTCGAAGTCCACGCCGAAGTCGGCGGCGACCGCAATCAAGTCGTACGCATTACTTTTTCAGATCGTCCTGACGGACAGACGCGCATCACGCCTACGCGCGGGTTGGTCGGCGATATGAAGATGCCCGCTTACAAAACCTTTCGCAGCGGAGTTGACGAATATGCGCGGCTCTTGCCGCCGAACTCGCACGGCGAACCGACTCCGGCTGACCGCGACCCGATTCCTGATCCGTTCGACAATCAATACAACACGCCCGAACACGACGAGTTCGTACAGCAGATTCTTTACATTCGCGACGATAAATTTTTGGCTGAGAACTTGGTGGATGCGGCTACGCGGACGCGGCTCGATCATGCGTGGAATGATCTATTCGCTTCGTTCGACTATTTCAACTTGTACCTGCACATGCTGGGGCGGCATTACAAAGTTGATCTTTCGCAAAAGACTATCGGGCAAATGGATAAGGCTGCGATTGCCGCGCTGCCTGCTGAGATGAAGTCTTACGTTACGACTTTGCGCGCGCATTACGACCAAGTGACGGCGGCGCAAAAGATGAGTCAGCCCGGACACGTAAACAACGCGCTTGATTTCGCCGCGAAGGCCTGGCGGCGTCCGTTGACGGAAAAAGAAAAACTTTCGCTGCGCGGTTTTTACGACAAGACGCTCAAGGCCGAAACCGATCATCGCAAGGCGCTGCGTGCGTTGATTGCGCGCGTGTTGGTTGCGCCGCAGTTTCTTTATCGCGTTGAAGCTGCGCGTAACATCGTAATGAACTCAGGCGTACAGCCTGCCAGCTTCACCACCGACCACCGACCACTGACAACTGACAACCAACCACTGACCAATTGGGAGATGGCGAGCCGCCTGAGTTTCTTTCTCTGGTCTTCACTGCCCGACGATGAATTGCGGCGCGCGGCCAATGCAGGCGAGTTGGTGATGGAGGAAGGCATCAAGCGGCAAGTGAAACGCATGTTGGCCGATGCGAAAGCGCGGCGACTCTCGACTGAATTTTTCGGGCAGTGGTTGGGCTTCTATCACTTCGACGAATTCAAAGGCGTAGACACTGCGCGTTTCACCGAGTTCACCGACGATGTGCGCGCGGCGATGTATGACGAAGCCGTTTCGTTTTTTGAACACATCGTGCGCAAAGAGCGTCCGTTGCGCGAAATGCTGACGGCTGATTACACGTTTTTGAATAAAGACCTCGCCACGTTTTATGGCGTTAAGCAGGACGTGAAATCCACTGACCGCGCCGAACTGGTCACGGGCGCGAACGCCTTTCAACGCGGCGGCTTGTTGCGATTGGGTGCAGTCTTGACGGCGACGTCAGCGCCGTTGCGGACGAGTCCGGTTAAACGCGGCGATTGGATTTTGCGGCGGATTTTAGGAACGCCTACGCCGCCGCCACCGGCTGATGCGGGTTCGTTACCGGCGGACGACAAGATGTTCGGCGGCCTTTCGCTCAAGGCCAAACTCGAGCAGCACAAACGCAACGCTACGTGCGCGAACTGCCATTACCGCATTGATCCGCTGGGCTTTTCGTTGGAACGCTACGATTCAACCGGACGCTGGCGTGAGAAATACGCCGACGGCAACGCGATTGAAGACAGCGCCGCGCTGCCCGACAAAACCGAAGTCGCGGGCGTGACGGGCTTGCTCAACTACCTGCAAAGCAAAGACGCGCAGGTGCGCAAGACGATGGCTTATAAATTGGTCGGTTACGCGCTCGGGCGCACCGTGCTGGCTTCAGATCAGTTGTTGGTCGAACGGATGGTGAATGCAGGCAGCGACGCGACAATGACGCAACTGGCGACTGAAGTGGCGACGAGCAAGCAGTTTCGTTTTCGGCGTGGTGGCGAAGAGCGTCCGGCGAATGTGAAGAGTGCGGTCAATACGGCGATGAAGTAAGATCGCAGGCGGGGAGTTAAGCGTATGGAAATCACGATCAATTTGCCGGAAAGAGTTTATGCGGGCTTGTCAACGGCGGCGAAACAATCGCGGCGTCGTGTGGATGAAGTGATTGTCGAAAGGCTTGAGCAAGAGGTGGAGAAAGAGATCGAAACTTTAGCCAAACAAATCGCGGTTTGCGCAGATAAAGAAGTCCTGGCGTTGGCTAAGTTGCAAATGTCCGACAAACGGGCGCAGCGGATGAGTGAGCTGTTGCAAAA
>JABFSD010000582.1 GCA_013140935.1 Acidobacteriota bacterium | reverse complement strand
AACTCAGTGTGCGGCCTGATTTCAGGCGGATGAAAAGCCAGCACGATGTTTTCTTTCGGCACGCCTGCTTCGAGCAATCTGTCTGCGACCACCCAATCGGTGCTGTCGTGCTGAATCCAGAACTTTCCATTGATGAGATCGATATGAATCGCAGGGCCATACGCGCGGAAACCGCGATTGTCCCAGCCTACGTGCGTGACGAGGTAATGACCGTTGGCGTCATCAATGATCGCCTCTGTTTCGATTTCGCCATAAGAGATTTTATAGCTGGCGTATTCCGTCACGAGACGGCGTGCGATTTCCGCATAGCTCATTTTTTGTTCGCTTACTGCTTGAGCCATTCGATAATCCTTTCTTGAGCCGCATCAAAAACGATGAGGTTGAGCTTTTGCATTTTGATAACGAAATGACCGTACTTGCCCGCAAACAAGTGGTCGTAAATCTTTGTATCAATTGCCAGAAAGAGCCTGCACTCCGGCTTGCTCAATTTCAGAATATCGCGATAGAGATTGAACTGCCCAATGGCATCTCTCAAGTCGGTCGTGTGCGAACGACTCAGAAAACTTTTGATTTCAACCGCAATGGTTTCAGTGCCTTTTTCTGCCGCTAGCAAGTTCCGCTCGGCTCCTAGATCAACGTAGTAATTTTGTTCGGCATAACTTATGTGCAGAGGGTCGGCAGTGATCGTCCAACCATCAGCTTGTAATGCTCGAACGACTTGATCGTGATAAAAATCACTGGCTGGCATCAAGAGCCTCCTTTTCAGGCAACGGCGAATTCCGTCATCGGGCGTACGTCCGCCGGATGAAAGCCCAACACGATGTCGGATTTCGGTATGCCAGCTTCGAGCAAATCATCCGCGACGGGTTCATCTGTGCCGTCGTATTGAATCCACACTTTGCCGTCAATGATGTCGAGATGAATCACGCAGCCGTGAATGCGACGGTGTCCATGCCAGCCTACGTGCATAACTTCGTAATGGTCATTTACCGGATCAATGACTGCTTCGTTTCTCACTTCACCGTGCGACATTTTGTGGCCGGCGCGGGTGGAAATGAGGTCACGGACAATCTCACGATAACGAGTTACTTTTTCAGAATTTCGGGTATCCATTGATGAATGCTCCCTTTTTGTTCATCGAAAACGATGAGATTCAAACGTTGCCGTCTCAAAACCAATTGCCCTAACTTCTCATCGAAAATTCCACTGAAAGTGCGAAAAGGAATCGCCAGATAAAGCTCACGGTCAGGTTCGGTTTCAGACAAAATGTCTCGATAAAGATTGTATTGACCGACGGCTTTTTCCAGGTCTTCAACTTCAGACTGGCGTGAGAATGATTTGATTTCGATGGCGATCTTTCGCCCTTCTTTTTCAGCCGCCAAAGTTTCGTATTCCGCACCCAAGTCAACCCACAAGTTACGGTTGCCATACTTTAGGCGAAACGGATCATCTGTGATTTTCCATCCCTCAGCCGTCAGGGCTTCTACCATGATCTCGTGGTATCTATCTTGTGCAGGCATCTTCCCTTTATCTCCTTGCACGACTTCACATTCGCGCCCGCTTCGCCAAAAACGCGAACAGCGCGTGATCGAGCGGCTGGTCGGTCGTCAGCAATTCGTAATCAATCTTATTCGCCGCGCAGCCTTCTTTCATGCGCGTAACGTGTTCGTTGATCTTTTGGCGATAGCCTTCGGCCAGCACATCAGGCAGCACATGCAATTGTTCCGTAGTCTCGGCGTCTTCCAATAACACAGGCTCGGTGAAGTCGAATTCCAATTCGTTTTTATCCAACACCTGAAAAACGATTACGTCGTTGCCTTTGAATCGCAGGTGTTGCAGCGCCTTAATCAACGGCTCCGGTTCGTCATAAAGGTCAGAGATCAAGACGATCATGCCGCGCCGGGTGATGCGTTCGGCGACTTCGTGCAACACGGCGGAAAGCGCAGTCTCGTTGCCGGGCTGGATTTGCTCCATGCGTCCGAACACGGTGCGCATGTGTCCGGTGCGGGCAAGGGCGGGTACGTGCGTGTGAACCTTTTCGTCGAAGGCGATCAAGCCTACGGCGTCTTGCTGGCGGTTGATGAGATAGGCGAGCGAAGCGCCCAAGAACTGGGCGTATTGCAGCTTGCTTACCGCGCCGCTCGCATAACGCATCGAAGCCGAAGCGTCTAACACGACGTGCAATTGAGAGTTGGTATCGGCACGATATTTTTTGATGTAATAACGATCTGTTCGACCGAGCAGCTTCCAATCCAAATAACGCAAATCATCGCCGGGCATGTATTGGCGATATTCAGCGAACTCGGTCGAAAAGCCGGTAAAAGGCGAACGATGCAATCCGGCAATGAAACCTTCGACGACGGTGCGCGCGAGTAACTCAAGTGAGTTAATGCGCGCTAAAACTTCTGGCGCAAGGAATCTCGTACCAGTGGTTGCAGAGGCAGGCGTAGTCTGAGCCACCGTGACGGGTTTGCTTGCTTCGTCTGATTTGTCTTTCTTCCACCACATAAGGGAATACGGAGTGAAGTAGCGCAGACTTTAGTCTGCGACCGTAGCGTGGACTTTAGTCCGCGCGTTTTGTCAGTCAGTCGCGGACTAAAGTCCACGCTACGGTCGCAGACCGAAGTCTGCGCTACGTTATTTCAGTCCCGATTTAGGT
>JABFSD010000289.1 GCA_013140935.1 Acidobacteriota bacterium | reverse complement strand
ATTACGTACCGGTCTATAAAACTTTTCGCGGCGTTTATAAACATCAGTATGAATTCACTTTTGCGTTGGCGATGCTCGCCGGGTTGGGAATGACGCACTTTATGCAACTCGAAGCGGCGCGGCGGCGGCGAATTTTTCGAATAGGCGCTTTTGCCCTGAGCCTGCTGGTCTTGGGGAACGTCGTGATATATCGCTTTTTCAGCGCCTCGCTTGCGGCTGCCAAACCGCCCGCCTCGGCCACGGCGCTGACTAATCTTGAGTTACTCGTACCGCTTTTCTTTTTCGCCTTGAGCTTGCTGATATTATGGTTCTCTCAGCGAACTGTGCGGCCTCTCGGAATCGCTTTGTTAGTAGTTTTATTATTCGACCTCGCCAGTTACGGACATTTTTTTCACTGGCGCACCGCCACGTTCAACCCTCACGCCCGTCTGCAAGACCCGCCCGCCGTGCAAGCCGTCAAGCAACGCGAACCCGATCTGAATTCTTTTCGCACGATGAGCGTGCCGCTGTTACCTTATGATTACACGGCTTTTTGGCCGGACGATGAAAATTACGAAGCGATCAACGCCGACAATATTTCTATGCTGCGGGGGTTATCGAACGTCAGCGGTTATGACGTGCTGCGGCCCGTGCGTTCGGGCGAGCTAAGCGGCTCTGCCGGTTCCGCCATTGCGGGTTTCGTGCAAGACGGACAGTCCTTCGGACTTGCTGATTGCGGGCTTGATTTGCTGAATGTGAAATACGTGTTGGCAGGCATTGGCGGCACGCAACGTCAAAAAGTAAGTTATCAATACGAAGGCATAGATTTTTCCGTCACCAATTTCGGCGTGAATTTCGAGCCGGGCAAACAATGGGTAACTTACCCCGAAGGCGCAATGGCTTCGGAACTCGCGCTGGTGACGATGCTGGCGAGTTCGGCGCACGTCCCGGATGACACGCCCGTGTTACTCGCAAAGTTATTCACTCGCACAGGCCGCGTCATTGAGTTACCGGTCAAGGCCGGACGCGACACTGCCGAATGGGCTTATGATCGCGCCGACGTAAAGGCCGTCATCCGCCATCGTCGCGCCGCCACGGTCGAGAGCAGCCCGGCGGAAGGTTTCACCGCGCATCGTTACCTGGCACGCCTGCCGTTTGAACGCGCCGAAATCGAACGCATCGAATGGAAATATAACCTCGCCGATGCCAGCCTTTATTTATGGCGCGCTTCGCTCTATGACGCAGTAACGAAAAAAACGACCATGTTGTCTTCTTATCAATTCACTCCCGAACGCTGGCGCAAACTGGGCGAATATTCGCAAGGCGGAGACGTGGCGCTTTATGAAAACCTGCGCGCGATGCCACGTGCATGGTTCGTCGCGGAAACTAAAACCATGCCAACGGCGCAAGTTTTGCAAACCATTAAAACCAGCCGATTGCCCGACGGCGCGCCTTTTGACCCGCAACAAACCGCGTTGTTGGCAACGGAAGATAAAAAGCCCTCGATTTCATTGAGTAACTCACCGCCCAACCCCACGGCTCACACCGTAACCATAACTCAATATCAACCTCATCGAATCGAACTGGTTACGCACACTGAAACCGACCGTTTTTTAGTACTCAGCGAAATTTATTATGCGGGGTGGGAAGCCAGACTTGCCGGAAAACGCCTGCCCTTATATCGCACCGATCACGCCTTGCGTGGTCTGATGATTCCCAGCGGCACTCACCGCCTCTCTCTGAGCTATCGCCCTAAAGATTGGCGCACCGGAATCATCGCCTGGATGATAGGCATGCTGGCGGTGCTGGGCTGCCAGGTCTTCGCCTGGCATTTGCGAAAGAAATCGCGGCCTGCTCAATCGCGATTCGGATTGCGCGGAAACTTCACGTAAGGCAAGCGCGTGCCGCGTACCAGAACCTGATCGGCGCGCACATTTTCAGGCGCTTCAAAACCGGTGCTGCCCATCGCAGCGATGAGGTCGTCTTGATCTACGCCGTCGCCGCTGATGCCGATGGCGCCGACGAGTTTGCCGTTTTTATACAGCGGTACGCTGCCCGGAAAGATTTGTAGCCCATTTGCCAGCGAAGCTAACGAAGCCGTCGGACAAGGTTTCGTCAGCGCATCAGTCCCCGCCGCGACATCGCCGTTGTTGATAAACAGTAACAGGTTTTCAAAGAAAGTTTGTTGAATCAGGTTCAATTGCAAGCCCACGTTAAACGGGCTGTAAGTCGTGATAGACATGCCATAAGGCCCATTCACCGAACGATTAATGCCGTCTGGATAATAAGGGCGTGAGAGAAAGCCGATCGCGCGATTGCTGTAAGCTACGCCGCCCGTGAGCCGCAATCCGTCTTGTTCACCGGCTGAGACCGATGCGCTATAGCCCGCGTTGCGCAAACAATTGGCGGCGTCGGCGTGACAGAAAA
Source organism: Acidobacteriota bacterium (assembly GCA_013140935.1). Lineage (GTDB taxonomy): Bacteria > Acidobacteriota > Blastocatellia > RBC074 > RBC074 > JACPYM01. Next base: position 254 of record JABFSD010000289.1, on the reverse strand, counting down.
ATGCCGACGAACGGGCTTTTTGCGCCGATACATCAAACCCGAAAATCGGTGCATCCGCCGTGCTAAAGATGCCGAGAATTTTTCCTTCGGTGTCGCACACGGTGATGTTCACTTCGGCGGCGCTGTTGAGCGGCTGGCGAATCGCCGCGAGCAGAAAGTCGATCGGGTCCGCGTACTGGAAGACATTGATGCGGAAGCGGACCAGAAGTGAAAACTCGTAGGCGGCGCCGACCACGGTCAGGAACAGGTAGGCG
>JABFSD010000934.1 GCA_013140935.1 Acidobacteriota bacterium | reverse complement strand
TCTGAGGGCGGAGTGAAAGGAAATTTTTCCAGCGCCAACGCCAACGCTTCCGGCGCTTTGATCTGTTCGATCTCGCGCCAGACTTCGTCGAGGCGAAAGGCTGAAGGCTGGCCTTCGCCTTTGCGCGTCACGTTGAAAAGTTTGACGCGCGCCTGCATCTCGATCTCGCACCACGGACACGCCGCCAAGCCCGCCGCGTAACGATGCCCCTGATGCAACGCGCAAGTCGTCAACGTTGGCGCGATGGCTTCTAACGCTTCGATCCATTCGCGCGGCGCGGGGCGTTCGTTCGTGAGAAACGCGCGCTCGAATAATTCAGCCAGCGCCACCGGCAACGCGCGCCACGACAATACACCGGGCGGCACGAGCATTTGTCGTTGCGGCGCGGTGTCGCCGTAAGCAAAACGTCCTTCCGTAATCGCCCGTGACAATGACATTTCGCCTTCGCCGATGAACTTTCCAGCAAACGGATGCCGCCCCAAAAACAACAACTGAAAGATTACGACCGCCAATCCGAAAGCGTCGTGTTGCGGCGTACGGTCTACGTCACGAAACGCGAAGCCGTGCAATTCAGGCGGCGTGTATTCAGGAAAGCCCGCTTCGCAACGATAGGTTTTGCCGTCGCGCTCAAACTGAAAGCTGTCGCAATCGAGCAGCGCCACCGTACCCTGTCGCGTCACCAAAATGTTTTTCGGATTCACGTCGCCGATGACGAAGCCCGCTTCATGCACCGTAGCGACTGCGCGCGCGATGTTCGCCGCCGCGTGAATCAGGAACGCCCACGTCGCATCGGGAAACTTTTGCAAACGGCTTTTCGGACTGTGCAGCGCGTGAATTTCCGAAGCGCCGTCTACGCGCGGCATGAGGAAGCCGACGATTTGTCCGTCAGGTTGATCGCGCACAACGGCTACGGGCCAGGCGGCGATTTTGGTGAGGCGCTCGTGATCGCATTGCGCGAGCGCATCGAGTCGCGTGATTTGTTCAGCGGCAGGCGCTTGATGGTAGAGCTTGGCGACTAGATGCGGTTGGCCTTCGACTGCATAAACCGAGCCTTGCCCGCCCGCGCCGAGTTCGGGGCCGAGTGCAAGTGTTTGGCCGTATGCGGTATGTAAAATCATTCCGGTTCGCCTTCAATCAATCCGCAGCGTTTTGTTAATTCGTGCCGTTAGCAATTTAGCGCCTTCGGTTGCCCCCTCTTTCGCCAGAATGTTTCTCTGTGTTTCAGCCTCCAGCAGTTTTCCTGTTTCCGAATAAAGTAATCCCAACTGCAATTGTTCCAAAAGTGTGAGGCGCGAATTTGTAGCGCGTTCTTCGAGCTTTTGTATTTCCAGAGCTTGTAACTTGAGTTTCCCCAAAGCGTGAACGTAACGCTGCGCTGCCATCAAATAATCTTCATCCCAATCGTGCCCAGATTCATTGAAAGCCTGATCGAAAGCTACGCGCGCACTGTCCCATTGCTTTTGCTCAAAATAACTGTTGCCCAGCAAAGCGTAAGACCGAAATCCTGAATGGTGGTAAATCGCTTGCTTGGCTGCGGGCACGGCTTCCTTGAAATCTTTCATCTGGTAAAGCGCGTAAGCCAAATCTTCGAAGGCGATGCCGAACTTTGGATCAAGCGCAGTAGCGGCGCGCAGTTTTTCGCTCGCTTCTCGAAAACGATTTTGCTGCAATAAGACGCGTGCGTCTGCGTAAAAGCTAGCTGCTTCGGGTGGAGGCTCGTGGGGCACTTTCAATGGCGGCGGAGGCGGTGGCAGAGGTTTGGAGTCGCTAACAACGGTCTTGCTGGGCGGAGTTTCGTAGGGGATAGGATCGGAAAGAATGTTGTAACCAGCACCGAACACAAAGCTGAGAATCAACATCGCCACAATCGGAGTCGTGAGGGCGCGTTGTGAGGCCGCGTCGTGATTGGCTTCGATTTGTGCAAGTCGCCTTTGAGCGGCGAGCAGGTCGTCGTGCATTTCGCGGCGCTTGCTTTCAATTTGTTGCCGCACGGTTTGCAACGTTTCCGCGCCTTGTTCAAGCACTTGCTCCAATTCAAGCCGGCGCGTTTTGATTTCCTGTTCGACCTGCCAGCGCGAACGCGGCAATAAACGCGGAGCCGCACCCGCCGCCGTTGCCGGTTGCAAACGGCCTGAGTCCTGCTCCAACTCGCGCAATCGTTCCAGCCGTTTCTGATTCAGCCTTTCGTATTCTTCGTAATGAGCTTTGAGCTGGTCTTTTTTGGCAAAGAAAATTTCACGACTGGCTTCGGCTTGCCAGCGGTCGTCCAGGATTTTCAAAGCAGCCTGTGCGGCCTGTCGCTCAGCTTCGTAGCTTTGCTGTAAGTCAGTAGCCGTTTTCCCCGACAACTGTGGCCAAACGTCGATTCGTTTTCTCAAACGCTGTTCAAGCGCGGTGAGAAACTGAAACAACCGCGTCGCATTCGTGACAAAAAGAATCAAAAAGAAACTACAGCCGCCGAAAGCTCCAATCACAAAACATATGGCAGCCAGCATCAGGCCGGTGAGCGGGAATTCCACGAAACGCAGCTTCCCGGCCTTTCGCGCTTCGGGCGCAGCCACAATCTCATTCGTTTCAGGATGTGGCACCGAAGCCAGCCAGGGAGCTTCAACCTGATGGATATTGTGCCAAATGTTTTCCAGAATAAATGCCTGATTAGGC
>JABFSD010000535.1 GCA_013140935.1 Acidobacteriota bacterium | reverse complement strand
CTGGCAAGCATTGCGAAGCCGTCGTTACGGAAGCTGCACAGCCTTACGTTGAAGAACTCACTTTGTCTTCCATTCGAGTTGGCAAAAAGCAATTCAGTCAGCCTGAACAATTGAATCGGTTGTCGAGATACCACGGAGCTAAAGCGCAATGGGTCGTGAATGCCTGGACGGATACCTGGCTGGCCCCCGCCTTTGCGTCGTGGAGCTTGGAAGCGGATTTAGACAAGGTGTTATGCCCGGTACTCGCCATTCACGGTGAGTTGGATGAATACGGCTCGGTTGAGTTCCCTAAACGAATCGTCAGTGGCGTCAACGAGCGCGCGGAGATGATTATTCTTAAGGGCTGCGGTCACGTCCCACACCGCGAGCAACAAGACATAGTGTTGCAGTGCGTAGATCAATTCATGGCAGATGGTTTGTCACTTTGAAGTCACAGAGCAAAGCGATGGTGAGCAAAACGTATAACTACGGCGTGTTCGGCGCAGGTCGCATTGGCAAGGTGCATGCGTCCATCGTTCGGGAACAAGGCCATCAGATCGTAGCCATCGGTGACGAAACGCAAGTTGCTGTCACAGCCGCGCAGGATGAGCTTGCGCTGGGCGAAGTGCGAACCTTTCACGATGCAGCCCAAATGGCACAGGAAATGGCGGGCGTGATGGATGCGGTCATCATTGCTTCGCACACCAAAGATCACGCGCGGGATGCGCTGCCTTTCGTCAAAGCGAAGATTCCGATCTATCTGGAAAAGCCTTTGACCGATGGGTTGCAAGAGGCGTTCGCGTTTGTCGCCGCCATTGGCCGCGACGCGCGTCAAATCCAGATTGGTTTGCAGCGGCGCTATGACCCGGCGCTGCAATATACGCGGGAACAGATGCAAGCCGGTGTGGTGGGCGAAGTCCGTGAAATCCGCTGCATCCTGCGCGACCAATTTCCTCCGCCGTCAACCTATAGCAGCCGAGGCTTGATTATTGACATGGGAATACATGTCGCTGACGAAGCGATCTGGTTGCTGGACGAATTCCCCAATGAGGTTTGGGCGAGCATGCATCGCACACGCGGTTACGCCAGCCCGATTGACGAAGGCGGCGACACTGCCTTTGTTACTTTCACGACCGCGTCAGGCGTGTTGGGGCGGCTTGATCTGAGCCGTACGCATTCTTCAGGCTATAACAACGAGACTTACGTGATCGGCACGAAAGGCACGATTCATACGGGGCGCTTTGCCGGTTATCCCGGCCCCATTCCCGTAGAGGTTTGGCAAGCGGACGGCACGCTGCATCCCGCGTCGAAAACTTTTGAGATGACTTATCTGAAGCGGCCCTTCCCTGAGTTCCTGCCGCGCTTTGACACGGCTTACGCCCGCGCCCATCAACAGTTCCGCGCGGACATCGAGCGCGGCGCGGCCTTTGCCGTGACGCAAAACGAAGTGCTGGATGCGCAGGTCTTTGCTGAGGCGGCGCATCGTTCAGCGCAATCCGGGGCGGCGCAATCTGAGGGCGCGCGTTACCGGTTGCAGCGTTATGACGACTTATATGAGTACAGGGCCGCGTGCATCGCCAATGGACTCATAGACAACGATTAACGAATGGTTTATTGGACGGCTAAGGTTTGATCGCTTTCAATTCATCAGATGTTCAACCACTCACGATTAATATAAATAGGTTACGTTATGAAAAAAGATAGCTCCGCATCAAGAAGAAGGTTTTTACGAAATGTAGCTGCCACCAGTTTAGTTACTGCTGCGCCGCCGCTCGCTTCGCCAGCAGTAAAAGCAAAAGCGGAAGAACGTATTTTGCGCTATCAAAAGCCAATCGCCGCCAATGATAAAATCCGTATCGGCGTGATTGGTTATGGTGTGCAAGGGCATTTCGACCTTGATACGGCGCTTAAAGTACCGGGCGTTGAGTTAGCAGGGATTTGCGATTTGTATACGGGCAGGCTCGAAAATGCGAAAGAGAAATTCGGCAACGACCTTTACGTTACGCGCAACTATCAAGACCTTTTAGCCAGAAAAGATATTGATGCCGTTTTAATTTGCACCCACGATGTTTGGCATGCGCGTATCACCTTAGCCGCTTTGGCGAAGGGCAAGCATGTCTATTGCGAAAAGCCGATGGTGTATAAAATCAGCGAAGGTTATCCCGTGATGGCCGCCGCTAAAAAATCGGGGAAGGTGTTACAAGTCGGCAGCCAAAGAGTGAGTAGCATTGGCTATAACAAAGCCAAAGAATTATTGGCGGCGGGCGAAATCGGAAAGCTGAATATGGTGAATGCCGTCTATGACCGGCAAAGTTCGATTGGCGCGTGGGAATACACGATTCCCAAAGATGCCGATGCAATGACCACGAATTGGGATAAATTTATCGAAGCGACGGAGAAAATGGCTTTTGATGCCAAGAAATTCTTTTGGTGGCGAGCTTTCAAAGAAGTTGGAACGGGCGTAGCAGGTGATTTATTTATTCATTTATTGAGCGGCACGCATTTGATTACTAACTCAAAAGGGCCGGAATCCATTTACAGCACCGGTCAATTCAGTTATTGGAAAGACGGGCGCAATATGCCCGATGTGATGTCGGGTGTGTTGCAATATCCCGACAGCAAAGAACACGCGGCTTTTCAAATGACCTTACAAGTTAATTTCATCAGCGGTACGGGCGGGCAA
>JABFSD010000352.1 GCA_013140935.1 Acidobacteriota bacterium | reverse complement strand
GGCTTCATCTAACTGCTTATCTTTGGGGCGCGGGCGCAAACAAATCCGGCGGCGCTTGCGTCGGCATCACACTCGGCGCAGGTGCGGCACTGTTGACCGGACTCGCCAACCCTGCCTCGTTGCGCAAACGATTGGGCGACAGTGCGCCTGCTTCGTTTTGACGCGCAGCGTTGAGCATCATCATAAAAAGCATCAACGCGATAACGGCGATAGCCGCGCCGCCGATGACGCGCCAGTCGGGCATGGCGGCTTTAGCCTTAACCTTCGCTTTGCCCGCCGTATTATCAAACCCTGCGATGCCAACGACGCGCGCTTCGTCATCCGTGTCAATCGTGATCCAGGTGTCTTCGCACTTGCTGCAATGCGTTTCCGCCGAACCGGCGACTTCGAGCGCATTGACCATCACCATCGCCGCACACACCGGACACACCACGCGAATCATCGGCTTGCGGCGTTCGGGGCGCGGCGGCTTCGTGTGCGAACCGCCCAGCGCATTGATCGAAGCCGGCCAATCTATGTAATCCAAATCATCTTCTGGCTGAGATGAATAAGGTCGTTGTCCTGCCATAGCTTTCAGGGGTCAAGAGCCAGTACAAATTTTGCCTGACTAAGTTAAATGCCAATCGGCCACGCTCTTCGGCCTTCTTCTCAAATGGGGACAACATCGCTTTACGGTTCTTTACTGCTCTGGGGGTAAGTCACGTGACGTACGCGCTACCTGACTTATTTCAATTCTGCGATTCTGCTCGCGGCCTTCCAACGTAGTGTTTTCCGCTTTCGGCGCTAACGAACCCAAACCGCGCGTCAACAATCTTTCCGGCGCAATGCCTTTGCGTACTAAAAATGCTTTCACCGTTTCAGCCCGCGCGCGCGAAAGTTTCTGGTTAAACGGCTCATTACCTACGTTATCGGTGTGACCGGTGATTTCATAAATCCGTTCGCTCGGCGTATGAACCAAACGATCTGCCAACGCATCCAGGGCCGCGCGGCTGGGCGGCGTCAACGTCGCTTTGCCCGTGTCAAAAGTGACACCGCTCTCTTTATTCAACACATACGGCGTAGGCGTCACTGTGGGAATCGTCGGCGGCGACGTACGAATTTCGATTTCCTCCGGCAATGTTTTCACCGGGGCGCGGCGACAAAACAGCGACGAAAACGCCCACAACAGTACCAGAAGCAAAAGCCCTGCCATGACCAGCGGAACAACGCTGCGGCCTTTTTTGCCGAAGCGAAAACCACGCGGTCGGTCATCGTAATCGTCTTCGACGTAAGCCGCTGTGTGCGGAGCGCCTTCGCTCGCGCCGTAAATCGCATCCACGCGACCGTCTTCATCGGTTTGAATGAAAACGGTTTCGCCGCATTCCCGACAAGGCGTACCCACTGCGCCCGCTGTTTCCAGCGAATTGGCTTGCAGGATGTTTCCACAATTGGGGCAAGCGACGGGAGTAAGCGGCATGCGTCGTTTGAAACCTGTATCAGTTCCGTTTGTAGGGCGGGTTAGTAACCCGCCCTACAATTTCTGCGAATCGCTTACTTGGACAAAGCGAATTCGATGCGACGGTTACTGAAACGTCCTGCTTCGGTGTCGTTGGTCGCCACCGGTTTGTCAGGGCCGTAACCTTTCGCCGTCAACGCATCAGGTTTCACGCCTAAGCCGACGAGGAATTTCTGCACTGCCGCAGCGCGGGATTCAGAAAGTTTCAGGTTAGCCGCCGCAGCGCCTTTGTTGTCAGTATGTCCGCCGACTTCGATCTTCGTGCCAGTGGGCATCGCCTTCAGCGTGTCAGCCGCTTTCTTGAGAATATCCTGATTCTCTTTCGGCAGGTCAGACTTGCCCGAAGCGAAGTTGACGATTTGCAGGTTCAGCGCTTTGACTACGTCGTCGGCACTGGACGTACCCGACAACGAAGCCAACGCCGCCATCGCTTTGGCGTTCGCCTCTTTCGCCGCTTCCGCGATGTTCAAAAACGCCGACGTAATATTGAAGCTCGGAAACAAGCCTTTGAACTTATCCACCAAGGCTGCCGCAGCAGCTACGCCCGCAACTTTCAGCGCCTCGCCGTCGAAGCTCAGTTCCGCGCCGGGAATATTGAAGTTCGTGAAGATGTCTTTCAGCTTGGCGAACCAACCCGCTTTTTGCGCGTTCGCATTCACCGTGATGTCAGCATCGAACTTGTCGCCGTATACCGCTTTCGCTTCAGCCAGAATCGCATCTTTCGTCGCTTGATCAGGTACGACGCCAGTGATTTTCACACGACCGTTTTCGCCATAAACCATCGAGAGCGAAGAATTGATCTTCGGCATCAACGTCGCTGCGGGGGTGGCCGCCACCATTTGCTGCGTCTCAGTCGGACGGTTGCAATACTGATAACCCAGAAAGGCCAACAGCGCGAGCAACAACAACGGCAACAATTTCAGCAATCCGCTGCTACCGGCTGCGGCGGCATCGCCCGCCGCGTCAACCGCTGACGAAGCCATTTTATGCCCTGCTCCCAGTGCCGCTCCGGCTGCACCTGCCGCAGCTCCGGCTGCGCCTGTGACCGCGCCTCTGGCGGCTCCGGCAACGTCAGCCGCCGCGCCTGCCGCAGAACCCGCCAAGCCCGTCGCCGCGCCTAACGCTGCGCCCGCCGCGCCCGTGACCGCGCCGAGTCCGCCTGACAAC
>JABFSD010000439.1 GCA_013140935.1 Acidobacteriota bacterium | reverse complement strand
CTCATAAACGTCGCAGGCCGGAGCCCAGGTCGCCAGCGAGAAACTCTCTTCGCCTTCTGGGAAGAAACCGAAATTCTCGCCGAAGAAACGATTCATGCGCTGCTCGAAGGCGCGGAACGGGTCGGTCGTCAAGCCGCCGCGAAAGGTTTTTGCGGGAGCCATTGCAGTTGCGCTTTTCATGGTAATTCTCCTTCTGAATGTAAGTCGTTAGGTTAAGCGGCAAGCGAACAGCAGCGCGGCCTGCGTGGGTCCCAGCAATCATCACTAACCAGCTTTCAACGCTTTGATTGTGCCTTTGCGTCACGCGGCGCGACTGCCGTTCGCCCTCCTGCTGCTTGGTAGTGCAACCACTATGCCGTTTCATTTTCTGGTTGTTTCTCGCTTAACGCGCGCACTTTTTCTCAATGTTTTAGCAATTGCTGGGGATGCAGCCCCGCTTGCTGCGAATTTCGTCGCAAACTTGTTCGGCCAAACACGCGAGCCCATGAGCGCGTGAATTCGCACCTTGGATTCAACCGATTGCGCCAGCCGTCTGAAGCGATGAATTCACTCCGCTCGAAGTGAAAGAATGTTGGTGACGTTCACACCAACCAAATGGATTTCGTCTGAAGCGATGAATTCACTCCGCTCGAAGTGAAAGAGGAAAGCTAAAAACTCTTATCGCGTTTCTAAACAGCCTCAAATGAATTTCCCCAACGATTGTGTAAACCCGCGATGCGATTGCTCAACCTTCCGCAATTGCCTGCGTTTACCTGCTGTTTTCACGCTGGCACACGAGTTGATGAATACAGCCATGAAAGCGCCTGTTCACCAACAGGCTTGATTCAGTGGTTCACAAAAAGGAAGGAGGGTTTATGTCGAAACGAAATTTGGTTGCGACGTTCGTTGCCGCAGCGTTGTGTTTGTTCGCAGCGAGTTGGGATACGGTCAGTGCCCAACGCGCCAAAGACCAGAACGCGCGAGGACGGCAGCTTTACTATCAGTATTGCGCCAGTTGTCACGGCGACGATGCCAGAGGCGGCGGCCCGGTGGCCGTTTCGCTGAAAGGCACGGTTCCTGATCTGCACAAGATCGCCAAAGTGGATGGCAAGTTTCCCGCCTTGCGGGTCAAACAAATCATCAAGGGCGAAGTGGATACGCCTGCGCACGGCACGAAAGAAATGCCAGTGTGGGGGCGGGTTTTCCGCGAAGCCAAAGGCAATTCAATGACGGAATTGAATCTTTACGCACTCACGAAATATCTCGAAGCGATTCAGGAGAAGTGAGGTCTTGAGAATGGGGCAAGGCGACAACTTGCTCCATTCTTGTTTGTGATACCAAGAAAGGAACCTATGAAAGTAAGTCATTTGATGAACGACGAAGTCAGAGTTTGCGCGCTGGAAAGCAACTTGGCTGATGCGGCGGGCGTAATGTGGGAAGGCGATTGCGGCGTATTGCCCGTCATCAACGCCGACCATCAAGTCGTAGGCATGCTTACTGACCGTGACATCGCCATCGCGACGGCGACCAAAGGCCGTCCGGCGACGGAAATTTCAGTGGCCGAAGTCGTCAACCGTCCCGTGAGCAGTTGCCACGTAGACGACGAAATTCAAACGGCGCTCAAAACCATGCGGCACGAAAAGATTCGGCGCTTGCCCGTTCTCAACGATGAAGGGCGGCTGCAAGGCATTCTCACTATCAACGACGTAGTACTCGCCGCTGAAGAACCAGGCGGCAAGCACATTCCCGAAGTAACTTATGAAGACGCGATGAGTACGCTAAAAGCTATGAGCGAGCACTTGCCGCATCACGTCGAGCTTGCGCCTAAAGCGAAAGCCGCGATTTACGCCGCGTGATGCGGAACGGCACGGCCTACGATTACCGCTCTTCCGGGTAATCGTAGGTTGCGCCGTAATCGCCCACCGCCTGCACGTGGTCGGCCTCGTCCCATTGGTTATGTTCGATGACGTAATCGAATTTCTTCCTGAGTTCTTCTTCCGAGTCGTATTCCAGACTCTTCGCCCACGGCATGCCGAAGTTAAACGGCAAGGCGATTTCCGATTCCTTGTCTTTCGTCTTGTTGATGAATTTGTAGTACTGGCCCATCGCAAGTCTCCTCAAAAAAGTAGAGCAACCTTTCAGGTTGCTCAGGTTCTCTCAATCCGAAACATTCGAAATCACGAACAACCTGGAAAGGTTGTTCTACTTGTTAGCGCACGCCCAATTGCTTGCGCAGCGCATCGCGCGCTTTGACGCCTCGTTGAAAGGCGACATCAGCCTGGCCGCGCACACCCGCCAAATCAAACGTATGCCAATTCGCTTTGGCTTCGTTCAACTGTTGTTGTGCAGCGCGCAAATCGGCGGGCATAGCTTCACGCGGCAGGTTGCGTTGTTCAGCTTGCGCCATCAGCAGGTTCGCCCAGAGGATGACCGAACTCGCGCGTTGCAAGGCCGTCATCGTCGTCGCTGCTTGCCTCGGAATCTCAGGCCGTGGTTGCACAAAGTTCAACGTATCGTGGCAGCGCGCGCACAGGTTGCTCATTTCTTGCGGCGCGTAAATTACTTGCGTGCCCATATGCGCGTGGCAAGTGTTGCAACTCGCGCCCAAGCCCATGCCGCGCAAGCCCTGATAGTGTTTGCTCTGCGTAAAAGCGTTGACGATGTTCTGATGGCACGAGCCGCAAGTCTCAGGTTGATTGCGGTAATGCAAGCGGCTCTCTGGGTTGTCGGCGCGGCGTATGCCCCAATGCGTCTTAATGCGGTCGTGTGTTGTAGGGTCGCCGCCATGACATTTGTCGCAGGTTACGTTTTTGGATTGATGCCGCGACAATTGCCACTCGTAATAGCGCGCGCTTAACTCAAGCGGTTCGGTGATGGTGCTGTGGCAACTGACGCAACTGTTTTCGTCTTGTTGGGCTTTGGCGGTTTGCGCTTGCGGCTGGCGTTCCGTTGCCGTCCAACCGCCAAGCAAGCTCACGCCCAACACGATTCCGAATTGCCATCGTCTTCGCATAACAACTCCTCATAACAACTCTTTCAGGCCAATACGCCGTCCACTTCCAACTCACAATCGTCGTGTCCGCATTGGCAGACCTCGGCGGGATGCGGCGGCGTAAAGCGGCAATAATCGCTGCAATAGTCGTTGCCCAACTCCGCCGGACAGTGACAGGCGGGATGAGCGCATTCGTCGGTAGGCTCAGTCATCACAAGCTCCAGTTAATCGCGCTCCCACCAGACGTGCGCGAGTTTATTTTCGTGCGAAAAGTCGTAACGCGCTTTGCCGCGAAACGCCTTTTCAAGCGCGTGTCCCAACCGTTGCGCCAGATGCTCGGTAGTAGTCGTCACCGTTAGTTCTGCCTCTTTCGTTTCATCCCAATTCATGATGCGGCCCAGCGGATTGTCTTCGGCGGCGCGTGCGGCTTCGTTCGCCAGCAGTTGTTCGATCTCTTCGCGGTGCGCGGCGAGAAACTTCCCGCTCAAATGCACATAGCCGCTCGGCGTTGCATTGCGAATCGCTTTGCACGCCAGACAGATCGTCGTTTTCGGCGGACGAAAGTGCGGATGCTTCGCTTCGTTCGAAGGTGCGCCGGGTTTCGTCCAGCGGCGGTCGGCGTATACGTTGCCGCAATCGGCGCAGACCTGCGGTTCGCTGCCCGCGCGGGTTGAGCGATGTTTGCCAGCTTCGTGGTCTACGCGCTTGGTGAAAGTTTGGTTGGTGTAACGTTTGTTGGTTTGCATAAAAATGTCCTCAGCTTGTCGAAGAAGCAATGTTCATACCATTGAAAGCTGGGCGAGCGGTTGTGGGTGGCTGCGCTGATTGTCGTGAATTTCCCCAGCCCTTTGCGGGGCTTTACACATCAGCGGCTATTGGCTGTATGGCTTGAGAGTTGCTGCCACCTACGCGAGAGGGAATATGAGACCTTTTAGAGATCGCACCATCGCGGGCAAAGTATTGGCCGCGTCGTTGAAAGAATATGTCGGTAAGAAAGATGTCGTCGTACTCGGCTTGGCGCGCGGCGGCGTGCCGGTGGCCTATGAAGTCGCGCAAGCCTTACGCGCACCGCTCGACGTATTCATCGTGCGCAAACTCGGTACACCCGGCCAGTCGGAACTGGCGATGGGCGCACTCGCCAGCGGCGGCATTCGCGTGATGAACGATGACGTATTCCCCCTGCTCGGTCTCACCGACGAAGAACTCAACCATATCGTCACCAGCGAGCAACGCGAACTCGAACGCCGCGAACGCGCCTATCGCGGCGACCGTCCGGCGCTCAAGTTGCGCGGCAAGACGGTGATTTTGGTAGATGACGGCATCGCTACGGGAACTTCGATGCGCGCGGCGGTGCAGGCGATCATACAGATGAATCCCGCCAAGCTCGTCGTCGCCGTGCCGGTCGCAGCGCCCGAAAGCTGCGCGGAGTTCAACCATGAAAGCGTAACCTGTGTGTGCGTTGAAACACCGCAACCCTTTCATGCCGTCGGACTGTGGTACGACAACTTCGCGCAAACGACGGATAAGGAAGTGTGCGCATTGTTGGCGAAAGCGAACGAGCGCGCGCTACAAACAAGCAAGGTTTCAGCCGGTATTTGAGAGCGCCAATGGACGAACAACAGATCGCCTATTTTTCGATGGAGATAGGTTTAGAAGCCGCGATGCCGACTTATGCTGGCGGCTTGGGCGTATTGGCGGGCGACACGATTCGCGCGGCGGCTGATTTGCAAGTGCCGATGGTAGCGATGACCTTGTTGCATCGGCACGGATATTTTTATCAGCACCTCGACGACGCCGGACGCCAAACCGAAGCGCCGGTGCAATGGGACGTAGACGATTTTCTCAGCGAGATGACGCCGCGCGTGACCGTCACGCTCGAAGGCCGCAGCGTCAACGTTCGCGCGTGGCGATACACCGTGCGAGGCATCGGCGGCCACGAAGTTCCTGTTTATTTTCTCGACACCGACCTTGCCGAAAACGATGCGTGGGATCGAACGTTGACCGATTCGTTGTATGGCAACGATGCGCGCTATCGCTTCTGTCAGGAAGCGGTGCTGGGCATCGGCGGCGTGCGGATGTTGCAGGCGCTGGGTCACAACCAGATCGCGCGCTATCACCTCAACGAAGGCCATTCGGCTTTGTTGACGCTCGAATTGCTCGATCAGGAAGCCAAGCGCGCCGGACGCCCGTGCGTCAGCCGCGACGACATTCATGCCATTCGTCACAAGTGCGTATTCACTACGCACACGCCAGTGCCCGCCGGACACGATCAGTTTCCAATGGAACTGGTCAAGCAAGTGCTGGGCGCGCGCGAAGACTATCTCGACTTGAAAGATGTCTATTGCGCCGACCTCGCGCGCCTGGTGTTGCGGCAAGGCGCACCCTTCGGCGAAAGCAAAAACCTGTATGAAAGCGGCGACCTGTTCAATCCGACTTATCTCGCGTTGAACCTGAGCCATTACGTCAACGGCGTTGCCAAAAAGCACGGCGAAGTCGCGCGCATGATGTTCGGCGGTTATCACATCGAAGCCATCACTAACGGAGTTCACGCGGCGACATGGGTCGCGCCGCCGTTGCAGGAACTTTATGACCGGCACATCAGCGGCTGGCGGCAAGACAACTTTTCGTTGCGCTCGGCCCTCAGCATTCCCGCCGACGAACTTTGGCAGGCGCACCAACGCGCCAAGAAAGCGCTGATGCAATACGTCAATCACGAAACCAACGCGGGCCTGGAAGTAGACGCGCTCACACTCGGCTTTGCGCGGCGCGCGACCGAATACAAACGCGCAGACTTGCTTTTCGCCGACCTCGAACGTTTGCGCGCGATGGGTCATCCCTTGCAAGTGATTTACGCGGGCAAGGCGCATCCGCAAGACGCGAAGGGCAAAGAGCTGATTCAGCAAATCTTCAAAGCCGCCGCCGCGCTGCGCCCTCTGATCAACGTGGTGTATTTGCAGAACTACGATTTGGAACTGGCGAAGCTGCTCACGGCGGGCGTAGACGTTTGGCTCAACACGCCGCAACCGCCGCTTGAGGCTTCAGGTACGAGCGGCATGAAGGCTTCGCTCAACGGCGTCCCCAGTTTGAGCGTGTTAGACGGCTGGTGGATCGAAGGCCACATCGAAGGCGTCACCGGCTGGGCCATTGGCGAGAACCATCGCGCGTTTGAGAAAAAGAACGACGAACAACTTGATCGCCGCGACGACGCCAATGCGCTTTACGACAAGCTGGAGCGCGTCATCGTCCCGCAGTTTTACGGCCAGCGCGAACGCTTCCAGAACGTGATGCAACATTGCATCGCGCTCAACGGATCGTTTTTCAATGCGCAGCGAATGATGATGCAGTATGTGTTGAACGCTTACTTTCTATAGGAAATCGTAGTGACGACTTTAGTCGTTCCTACCATGTGTGAACACGGAACGACTAAAGTCGTCACTACGAGCTATGCAAAAAGAACTTAGGTTTTGCTGAGAACCTGTCCGACCGCGCGTAGCAGCGTTTCGGCATTGAGCGGTTTGGCAAGAATGCGATGTACGCCGAGTTGTTCAAGCTCAGGGTTTTCCATCGCGCCCGCTGTACCGCTGCAACAGATGACACGCAAGACAGGATTGAGTTGCCGCAACGTGCGAATCAGCGTGACGCCGTCCATCACCGGCATCATCATGTCGGTTAGCAAGAGTTGCACTTCGCTTTGATGTTGGGCGTAAAGCGCGATGGCCGCCGAACCGTCAGGCGCCGTCAGCACGCGATAGCCATAAGCCTCAAGCGCCGCGCGGTTCATCTCGCGGATGGGGGCTTCGTCGTCTACGACTAAAATCAATTCGCCTTGCCCGACGGGCGTATCGTGGCGCGCGGGTTTAGGCTGCACAGTCGCCGGGCTGATGCACGCGGGCAAGTGTACTTTGAATTGCGTACCTTGTCCGACTTTGCTCTCGACGGTGATGAAGCCTTCGTGCGCGCGCACGATGCCGAACACGGTCGAGAGTCCCAGCCCCGTGCCTTTGCCCAATTCTTTGGTCGTGAAGAAAGGATCGAAGATGCGATCTAACACGTCGGGCGCGATGCCTTCGCCCGTGTCGGCGACGGTCAGCACAACGTAAAAGCCCGGCTTGGCATCGGGGACAACTGCCGCGATAGGTGAATAACTCGGCTTGATTTCTTCGTTCGTCAGACTCAGCGTCAACGTACCGCCGTGGGGCATCGCGTCGCGCGCGTTGACGCTGAGATTCAACAACACCTGATGAAGCTGGGTCGCATCGCCCAACACGAGCGCCGTGTCTTCGGCGAGTTGCTGTTTCACCGCAATTGATTTCGGGAAGGTCTCGCCGAGCATCTTGAGCAAATCTTTGACGATGTGTTTAGGTTGCAAGGCGAGGCGTTCGCCGCTGACGCCGCGCGCGAATTGCAAAATCTGTTTGACCATGTCCGCGCCGCGATTCACGTTCGTCGTCATCATGCCGAGCATCTTTTGCGCGTGTTCGTCGGCGTATTTCATCTGCATCATCTGCAAGCCCATCGAGATGGGCGAGAGAATGTTGTTGAGGTCGTGGGCGATGCCGCCCGCGAGCGTACCGATGCTTTCCATACGTTGCGCGCGTAGGAATTGCGCTTCGAGTTGTTTCTTTTCGGTGACGTCGTTGTTGATGATGAGTTTGGCTTTGTGATGCCCGGCTGCATCCCGCAACTGTGTCCAATGGCTTTCGACGATGATCTCTTGGCCGTCTTTGGTGAACTGGCGCAATTCGCCTGACCATTCGCCTTTTTCCAACAAGACACGGCGCGCGGCTTCACGCTGGGTTTGATCGGTTCCGTAAATCTGCTCACTCATATCGCGGCCCATCGCTTCTTCGACCGGCCAGCCGTAAAGCCGCTCAGCGCCGGTATTCCAAAACAGCGTATGGCCCGCGGCGTCAATGACGACGATGGCTTCGCGCGCGAGATTGAGCAACGCAGCCTGTTCTCTCATTCGCTCTTCGGCTTCCTTGCGGCGCGTGATGTCGCGCAGGATGACGGTGAAAAGTTTTAGCCCGTTGGCTTCGACTTGTGAGATGGAGGCTTCAAGGGGGAATTCTTCGCCGCCTTTGCGCACGCCGCTGATCGCGCCCAACGCACCCATCGTGCGCGAAGTGGTTTTGGTCTCGCCGAATCGTTGCATGTGGTCAGCGTGTTTGGCGCGTGCGGCGGCGGGCAGCAAGCGTTCCAAAGGCTGCCCCGTCATTTCAACGGAGTTGTAACCGAACATCTGTTCTGCCGCGTGATTGAAAAGCACGATGTGCTGATGGCTGTCTACGCTAATGATGGCGTCCATCGCAGAGTTGATGATCGAAGCGAAGCGCGCCTCGTTTGATTCCAAAGTGTGCTGCGCGTGCTGGCGCGCAGCCACTTCCGCGCGCAAGGCTTCGTTGGCTTGTGTCAATGCGGCAGTGCGTTGCTGCACTTTCTGTTCGAGTTCGTCATAAGCGCGGTGCAAGGCGGCTTCGGCTTGCTTGCGTTCGGT
>JABFSD010000429.1 GCA_013140935.1 Acidobacteriota bacterium | reverse complement strand
ACCGTATCGGGCAGTTCCTGTTCGTCGCGCGCCGCGAGGAATTCGCGCAGTTCAATGAGGTTGCCGCCGTTTTCGACTACGTTGAAAGCCTTGTCGCGGTCGAGCCGCCACGTTGTATCGGATTCTTTTTCCGCCCAGGTTTCGAGCAGCAAGGCTTCGTCGAGCGAGAGGTTGGCGACGTTGACTTGCAAGCTAGGCAGCACGTTGACGGTCGCTTTGGCTTCGATGCCGGCGGGCGTGTAACTCTGCTCCAACTCAAGCACGTAAGCGCCGAGCGCATTCAAACGGAAGTAAAGCAGCCCGTCGTAGCGGCTGAGAAAGCTCAAGTCGTCAGCGCCCCACATGTCGGCGTAATCACTGCGCGCGTTTTCGGGGTCAAGGTAGGCTACGTCAATCAAGCCGAGCGTGGCGGCGTATTCAAACAACAACGCCATCAGATAGCGCGCTTGCAAAATATCCCAGCCGTCGTTGCCGCCATTGCCGAGACTGCCGTAATTGGCGTCAGAGACATAGAGCGTCCAAGAGTCGCGCGTGATTTCAAAATCGAGCGCCGCCGCTTGCATGTACCGCGAAAAATCATCGAACTTGACCCACTCGTTGACGGGGCAATGTTTGAGCGCTTCGTGAATGACGGAGCGGCGCGTCTCGACCGCCGTCAGGTGGCGACCGCCTTTGCTTTGCTGGCCTTTGATGGCGTCTACGCGGCTGAACTCGTCGAGCAGTTTTGTTTTGAGCCAGCGTTGCCAGAGCAGCTTGAGTGTTTCGGCGGGTGGTGCGCTTAGGGCTGCGCGCCCCTGTTTGGTAAGCGCAAGTTTCTTGCTTTGCAATTCGGCGAGCTTGCCCGCTTGCAATAACAGCGGCCAGGCAAAGGCTTTGAGTGGGCCGACTTCCTGATCGTATTTGCTTTCCTTCGGCAGCCATCCGTAAAAATCGCCGTCACGCAACAACGCCGTAATTTCTTTCATCGTGGCTGCCGAAGCCTGAAAGGTTTTCTCGCTGACCGTGAGCTTGCCTTTTTCGATCAAGCGCAAGAGCGTGAATAAATCCTGCGCAGCGGCGCGTTCGGTGTCGCGGCGCGTGAGGGCGATTTGATGAACGACTTCACGCAGCTTGGTCGGTTGGCGATATTCATAGGCGCGATTGCCTGAGATATGAATGAGCTTTTGCGCGTCTTCGTCATAATCGTATTCCTGCTCTGTGCGTTCGATGAATTCCGGCAAGGCTTCGATGGGCTTCAGCCGCAAGCCTTCCGGCTTCGGCACGAATTCGAGTAAGCGGGCTTTCAGGTCATCCGGCACGATAGAGTTTTGCGCGTTGGAAAATAGAAAGAGCCGCAAGCGCGAAGGCTCCGACGACCAACCGTAGCGATCTTTCGCGCCGAAGTTCGGCACTTTCTCGTATTTGGCGTAAAAGCGTTGCGGGTTAAAAACCGCGCTCTCTGAATGAATCGTTTCAGCGACGGCGTCTTGTTGCGTTTGATCGAGCATCGCCCAATGGTCGCGCAAACGCGGGCCGCTCAGTTCGCGCGCAATGAGTTTGACCAAGTCGTCTTTGCGCGTAGCTCGTTCGCTGGTCAGCAAATGCGGGAGCAATTTTTTCAACTCGTCTACGTTGCGTGTCTGCAAGGCTTCTTCCACGGTGGCAAAGCGCGGCTCTTCTAACAATCTTACTCGCGGCATGCGTTTCTCCTAAACAGGTTTGAAAGTTATCGAAGGGAAAGTTAACGCCGCTCCGACTTTTCGTATTCGCTCTTCAGCAAATTCATCATCTCGCCGCGTTTGTCGTAAAGCCGTTTCAGCGGACGCGGCGCGCGTTTCGCTAACGCATACGCCGTAATCAAGGGCAGCGCGACGGTTGAGTCTACGTAACAAACGACGGTGCCGGGCAGTTGGTCGGGATCAATCTTGCCCCAACTCACCGCCTCACTCGGCGTAGCGCCGCTCAGTCCGCCGGTGTCGGGGCGTGCGTCGGTCACTTGCAAAAACATGTCGTGGCCTTTTTCTTCGATGCCGAGAACTTCCTGAATCTGCGGTTCGGTTTGCAAGGCGAAGTTTTTCGGACTGCCGCCGCCGCAGATGAAAATCGCCGACTTGCCGCCGGAGCGTTTGGCGTTGAGTACGATGGCGGCGGTTTCGTTCACGTCGGTCGAAGGGTTGATGCGAATCTTGCCGCCTTGCAATTCGAGCGCGGCGACGTTCATGCCAATCGAACTGTCACCGGGCGAAGAGGTGTAAACGGGTACGCCGCAACGATAGGCGGTGGATAGTACCGATTGATTGGTCAAGCCCAGTACGCGCTCGCGTTCGGCGATGTATTTGCCGCAGAGCCAATGAAATTCCGCCGTAGACATTTCGTGTTGGAACTCTTCGGCGCGAATGATTTCGCGGAAGAACGAGTCGGTCGAAAGCAGCACGTCGTAATCGAAGAAGATGTCGTAAATGCGCACGACGCCTTCTTCGCGCAAGACGACGTCACTGATTTGCGGATTGCCCTGATGCAACGAGAGGCCGATGCCGAAATGCGTATCGTGATAAAGATTCGCGCCGGTCGAGATGATCCAGTCTACGAAGCCAGCTTCGATGAGTGGAATGATGGCTGAAATGCCGAGTCCGGCGGGCGTCAATGCGCCGGTGAGCGTGAGGCCTACGGTCACGTCGTCGCCGAGCATGCGGTCGGCGAAAAGCTGCGCGCCTTCGCGCAAACGCGCCGCGTTGTATGCCTGAAACGTCGTCTCGATAAGCTGAACCAACGTCGTGTCTTTGGTGATTGGCGTCGGCGCGATGCGCTTGCCGCGCAGGTATTTGCTTTTGTTCATGAGTTTCTCTTGATGATTTGGCCCAGTGATTTGGGTAGATAAAAAACGAAGCGGGAGTTTACTGAAGCCAGCCAAACAAAGACAATCGCCGCGATGATTTCAGCAGCAGTTATCAACCTATGTGAAGCCGTTAAAGCAACAGGCGGACGCGCCTTGCTCGTGGGCGGATGGGTGCGCGATTACGTGCGCACGGGCGGAGCTTCAGCCAGCATTGATTACGACATCGAATGTTTCGGCGTGCCTGCCGAAGTCTTGCGCGCGCTACTCGATCAGCACGGTCAGGTGAACGCGGTGGGCGAAGCCTTCACGGTTTATAAAGTCAGGTTGTATGACGCGAACGCCCAGCCCAAACGCTTCGTCGTTGACGTGAGCTTGCCGCGCCGCGAGTCGAAAGTCGGGCGCGGGCATCGCGGATTCGTCGTGACGGGCGATCCGTTGATGACGATTGCGGAAGCGGCGCGTCGCCGTGATTTCACGATCAATGCGATTATGTTCGATCCGCTGACGGGCGAGTTTCTTGACCCTTATGACGGACGCGCCGATTTGCAACGCGGCGTGTTGCGCGTGGTTGACCCACGCACCTTTATCGAAGACAGCTTGCGCGTATTGCGCGCTGTGCAGTTTGCCGCGCGGTTTGAATTCACGATTGATGCCGCGACGGTTGAGTTGTGCCGTTCGATTGATTTGAGCGATCTGCCTGCCGAACGCATCTGGGCCGAAGTCGAAAAGTGGTTGCTGCAATCTCAGCGACCTTCGCGGGGTTGGTGGGCAGCGCGCGAGTTAGGCGTAAGTGAAAAGCTGTGGCCTGAAATTCATGCGTTGATCGGTTGTCGGCAAAATCCCGTGAAACATCCCGAAGGCGATGTCTTCATTCACACGGGCATGGTACTCGACGAAGCGCGCAAGCTGGTTGACGACTTGCCGCACGCGAAAAAATTGGCGGTGATGTTGGGCGCGCTCTGTCACGATTTCGGCAAGCCTGTGAAGACTGTCGTTGAGGGCGAGGCGGTGAAGGCTGCGGGACACGAAGACGCGGGTGTGGTATTGGCCGAAAACTGGTTGGCGCGAATGAAAGTGTTTACGATTGATAACTATGATGTGCGCGAACAGGTGAAAGCGTTGGTCGAACTGCACGCCATACCTTACCAATGGCATAACCGGAAAGATGAAGTTACGGATGGAGACTTTCGCCGCCTCGCGTTGCGCGTCGAACTTGATCTGCTCTATCGCACGGCGCGCGCCGATTGTGTAGGAAGAGCAGGAAACTTTCCGTCGATTGCGGAAGAATGGTTCATCGAACGCGCGCGCGCTTTGAACGTCACCGAATGCGCGCCCAAACCGTTGTTACTCGGTCGCCATTTGCTGGCGCTCGGCTTGCCGCCCGGCAAGCGCATCGGCGAAATCACCAAAGCGGTTTATGAATTACAACTCGACGGCGCGGTGGCTTCGGTCGAAGAAGCCATCGCTGCCGCCGAACGGTTGTTGTGAAAATTACGCGGCGAATTGCAACGACACGAATTTTTCGGGCTGATGAAAGTCGGGCTGTTCGGTCAACGTGGGCGCATAAGCCATGAATTGCCGCTCGCCCTCATGACGACTGATGCGAAAGAGATTCGCGCGCCACGTGTCGTTGGGTTGCGGCGCGCGTCCTAACGCCGCGAAGGGAATCTTTAGCACGGCGCGCCAGCAACGTTTTGGCTCAGCGATCTCGGCTGCGGTTTGAATGCCGCCATGCCAATCCCAGTCCACGTCTTCGCGCGGCGTGCGCACGGCTACGTCGAGCCACTGTCCGGTGGGAGCGACTTCGAACTCTTTATAACTGCGTTCGCTGGGTTCGTGCGGCGATTGAATGAAGGCTTCGCATACGTCGCGTTCCCACAAGCTGGGGCGTTCCTGCGTGGGGTCGCATTGCTCATCCATATCCAACTCGGAGTAACCGCACGAAAAGCCGATCCATAAATCGGTCGGCGTCCACAGCAAGCGCGCCGTAGTGTGCAAGGGTTTGGGGCAAAAGCCGCCTTGCCAGGTGCGCGAGAGCGAGTGCGGCAGGGCGGCGTGCCAACTGGTTTGTGAATAGTCGGTCGTGAGCGCAGGAGGCCGCGTCACAAAAGCAGCAACGATGGGGGGAGTATTCATGGGATTTATTCTTTCTCTCTTTGGCTTTGCGGGCTAGAGATATTTGACGAACATCAATTCGTTGCGACGTTCGTTATAAACGAGTTCGTCCACCAATTGATTCGTTAACAGAATGCCGAACCCCCCGGCACGCAGCCCCTTTTCATCACGAATCACCACGTGGCGGAAAGGGTCTTCGCTCGGATTGTTGACGGCAGCATGTTCGAGTTCGTTGAGTTGAAAGCCGTCACCCGGATCTTTGATGTGATAGATGATGGCGCGTTTCATGCGAATGCACGAAACTTCAACGAACTTGTTTGGGTCGAGTTTGCCACCGTGTTCGATGGCGTTGTTCAACATCTCACGAAAGGCATAGGCCATCGCTTCGCGGATGTTTTCGGGTAAATCGGCTTTGAGTTGGGTAAGCAATTTTTGCAACCACGGGACGGCTGACAAGTCACATGGTACGCGCAACTGCACCCAATCGGGATGCGCCGAGAGAATTTCGATTTTCAGGGGATGATGTTCTTCGAGCGCGGCATTGACCGAAGCGCGCAGTTCGCTGAGCGTGAAAGGCTTGAGCAGGAAATCGTCTACGCGCTCGCGCATCGCGCCCAGCACGGCTTCGGGCGTGCCGAAAGCCGTAATCATAATGCAGGGCAATTGCGGAAAACGGCGACGGCAGTGTTCGAGCAATTCGAGGCCGTCCATTTCGGGCAACTGATAATCAAGCAGCGCGAGTTCGATGGTCTCGTGTTCCAGCAACGCGAGTGCAGCTTTTCCCGTCGCCGCCGGGACGACGCGGTAGCCTGACTCGGCCAACGCAGCCTCGACGATTTCGTGAGTGGTGGGGTCGTCATCAACGACGAGAACGGTTCGCATCATTCCTTTGCCAGCAACCTGTCGCGTAATCTCAAACGCATGCTTTGCAGCACGCGCGACGCATTATGCCCACGACACCCGTGTTTGGCTAGCAAGCCCGTTATTCTTGCCTGCCCCTAACGGATGGCATACATTACGCGCGGTTTTAAGCCCCCGTAGCTCAGTGGATAGAGCATTTGCCTTCTAAGCAAAGGGCCGCACGTTCGAGCCGTGCCGGGGGCATTCATTCAATACTTGTTGTTTGCGTTCGCGTTCTTCTTTCCCCTAATCACTTATCCCAATTCACGCGAGGGGTGACGATGCGTTACATCATTCACGGAGCCGGAGCGATCGGCAGTTTGGTCGGCGGACAATTGGCTGCACACGGTTCGCCCGTCGTGCTGGTCGGACGCGCCGCGCACGTCGCTGCCATCAACGCCAACGGCTTGCTGCTCAAATCGCCGCAAGGCGAACAACGCATCAGAGACAATCTCATTGCCGTCACCGAACTCAGCCAAATCACGCCACAACCCAATGACGTAATCATGCTCGCCGTCAAATCGGCGCAAACGCACGACGCCGTGCATCAACTGCGCGAGGTGTTTCCCGAAGCTACGCCGTTTATCTGTTTGCAAAATGGCGTGCGCAACGAAGAGATGGCGGCTGAACGCTTCCTGCACGTTTACGGTTCGATGGTGGATTTAAGTGCGATGGTGATTGCGCCTGGTGTCGTAGCGGCTACGCGCGGCAACTTGCTGAGTTTGGGCAACTATCCGCTCGGTTGTGACGAAATGATTGAATCCGTCGCTGAAGCCTTGCGCGCGGTCGGCTATCGCGTAACCACGCACGAGAACGTGATGGCCGTGAAATGGAGCAAGCTGTTGCTCAATTTGAATAACGCTACGCACGCGATCATTGACACTTATGTGCAACGTTCTTTCTTCATGCCTGACGTAGCCAATTTCATGGCCGATGTGATGGAAGAAGCGCTGAACGTGTTGGATGCCGCCGGCATTTCGCTCGAAGACGAAAACAATCCGCTCGACGTGCGCAAGCTCATCGTCTTCATTCGCGGCATGGTTTACGACGCCGAAAAGATCGCGGAGGTCGAACAGATTCCTTTCGAGTTGCGCACTTATCCTTCGACGTGGGACGACCTCAAGCGCAGGCGCGGCGAAACCGAAGCCGGTTATTTCAACGGCGAAATTATTTTGCTAGGCGAAAAGCATCACGCACCAACGCCATATAACTCGGCGCTGTTGCACATCGTGGATAAGATGGCGGCAGAAGGCGATATGCCGGGCAAATATACGTTGGAAGAGTTGATCGGCATGGTGAAACAACAACGCCTTTCGCTTTATGACGCCTGAGCCGCAAGCTGATGTAAGCCCGTCACTAACTCTTGCTCTTCCGCCGCTGTGACGGTTCGTAAATCAAACGCCAACTGATCGTCGGTGATGCGCGCAATGATCGCGGGTTGCAGCGCGCGCAAACGCTCTTCCAATTCATCGCCGACCAGCGTGCGTGCGTAACTTGCACGAGCGTCGTCGGCAGTTGCACATCCGGCGCAGAGCCTCCGCCCACCATCGAAGCTCCGGGCAATAACGTGAAGGTAAAACTTTCCGGCAACGTCACGCGCGCCTTTTGTGCGAACGCTTCGGCGCGTTGCCGCAACTGTTCTGCCGTAGCGTGCAACGCCGCCAACGCAGGTACGACTTGCGACGCCGTGCCGTTCGCATAAGCCGCAACCGTCGTTTCAAGCGCAGCGTAAGCGAGTTTGTCTACGCGCAAGGCGCGCATCAGCGGATTCGCTTTGACCTGCTTCACGTAACGCGCCGCGCCTACGATCAACCCGCATTGCGGGCCGCCCAACAACTTGTCGCCGCTGAAGGCGAGAATCGGTACGCCCGCCGCCAACGAATGACTGACCGTAGGTTCATCGCGGATGCCCAGCGGCGCGAGGTCAATTAGCGAACCGCTGCCGAGGTCTTCAAAAAAAGGCAGATGGTGTTTTTCGGCGAGTGCGACGAGTTCGCTCAACGCGGGCTTTTCGGTGAAACCCACGATGCGGTAATTCGACGGATGCGCGCGCAGGATGACGCGCGTATTTTCGTTGATGGCTGTTTCGTAATCGCTCAAGCGCGTGCGATTGGTCGTGCCGACTTCACGCATACGCGCGCCCGATTTGGCGATCACGTCGGGGATGCGAAACGAACCGCCGATTTCGACCAGTTCGCCGCGCGAGATAATGACTTCGCCGCCTTCGCCCAGCGCGTTCAACACCAGCCACACCGCCGCCGCGCAGTTGTTGACGACTGCGACGGCTTCGCAACCGAGCAAGTCGCGCAACATCGTTTCGAGTCCCGTGCCGCGCTTGCCGCGCTTGCCCGTCGTCAAATCGTATTCGAGATTGCAATAACCGCTGGCGACTTCGCGGATGGCAGCGAGCGCCGCTTCGCTCAACGGCGCGCGTCCCAGATTGGTGTGCAACACGACGCCGGTCGCATTGATGACACGCTGCGTGCGCAATTGATGGCGTTCGGTGAAGCGCGCCTGCAAACGTTTTTCCAGTTCATCAGCCAGCGCCGTTTCATCAGTCGCGGCGAATCCGTTGGGCGCGAGCAACTCTTGCCGGAAGTCTTGCAACACTTCGCGCAAACGGTCGCGCACGGCGTCGCGTCCGG
>JABFSD010001146.1 GCA_013140935.1 Acidobacteriota bacterium | reverse complement strand
CGGTCTGTTCGCCGCCAACGGCAATGGACAAGGCGTACCCGCCGCCGTCGCCTTGCGGGCCAGCGTAAAGCACGCGCGTGGCTTGTCCGTCAATCGTGGCACTCACCTGTTCCAGCTTCGTCGCCTGATCAATGCCCGTGCCGTAAAGCACGAGGAACAGCGTTCCGTTCGTCGCACTCACGTCGAGCGGAATCGCCGTGAAACGGTTTTGCGCCGTGTCGAAGCGGAACACCGGTTCATAGCTTTGCGCACCGTCGGCTTTGACGCGCAAGGCGACGGCGGCGGGTACGCCTTGTCCATTGCCGTTGGCGGCGAACAGACCGAGCGCGGTGTCAGTGATGCGCACTTCGGCCAACGATTGTTGTCCGCTCGCGGTCGTCACGAAAATTTGCGTCGGAATGGCGTCGGGCGAAAGGAAGGGAATCAGGAAGTTGATTTGCCCCGGCGAGACGAAAAACAGTTTGGCCGTTTGTTCAACGCCGCGACTGCTGCGCACGACGACGCGCGTACCCAGCAATTCTTCAGGCAGGTTATCGCCCGGCGCGATTTGTGTACCCGTCGCCAGATTGCTGCCGAAGATCGTCGCAATCGAATTGGGTGCGAGTTCGCCGCCCGCGTAACTCGCCGCGTTCACTGCAGCGGCGCGCGTGGGCGCGAGGTTCGCCACCAATACGCCATCGCCAGCCGTACCGACAAACAGAAAGTCGCCGAGCGGTTGCAGGCAGAACAAGCTGTTAGACGTGCCGCCGGTGATCTGATCAACGTAAGCCGTTGGCAGTTGCACCCACGTCTCGCCGAAATTATTGCTGCGATAAACCTCTCCGAAGCTCAGGCCGAATACGGTTGCGCCTTGTGCTACTAAGGCGGTGAAAGTGCCACCCGGCGCATTGGTTGCGCGCCACGTCTGGCCTTGATCGGTTGAGCGATATACGCCGCTGTGAGCCGCCGCCAGCAAGACATTGTTCACCGTCACCAGACTGTAAAGCGGCGTTGCGTCGAGTCCGTTGCTGCTGTCGCGCCATGTGAGACCGTTGTCGTCCGAGACGCGAATGCCGCTCCGCGACGTCGCCGCAAAGACCTTGTTGCTCAGGGTTGTCAACGCTACGACTGAATCGCCGAAAAGGCTGCTGTCGTTGATTTGCCAACTGCCCGTGCCGTTGGGCGAGCGATAGACGCCAAAGTCTACCGGGGGGGAAAGGCCCAAGCCTCCGCCGCCGGGTTGTGTCGTCGCCAACGGGCTGAACAAACCCTTGTAAGAACCCGCCAGCACTTGCGCTCCGGCAAAGGCGAAGGACGAGGTTGTGTATTCAACCAAGCCCGTATTCCGCCAGCTTTGTCCCTGGTCGGTCGAACGATAGATTCCGGTCGGCAACGCCGCATAAAGCGTATTGCCGTTCGCCGCGAGCGCATTGATCCAGGTGCTGAAACGTCCGATGGGAACGGTGCTGCCGCTGCTGCCGAAGCCGAACAAAGCATCGGTTGGCAAACCGTGATCGGCGCGTGTCCAGGTTTGGCCGTTGTTCACGGTGCGATGCAAGCCCGCGTCGCTGGCGGCATAAAGCGCATTGCCACTCGTCGTCATCAAAAACACGCTGGTCGCGTTCAGTCCCTGATTGCGCTCTGTCCACAGATCGCCGCGATTGCCGCTGTGCCAGATGCCTTTGGCTGTTCCAACGAATAGGCCGTTCGCCGTTGCCACGAGCGATTGCAGGTAGCGCGGGTTGAGTCCCGTGTCGGCAGCGACCCATTGATCGCCTTCGAGCCGGAAGACTTGCGGCGGCAACCCGTCAAAGCCCAGTGAGGAATAAGCGAATTCCCTCACGGCGGCATACAACGTGTCGCTATCCCAAGCCATTGCGATGGCGTTGGCCGGGGCGTTACCCGTGCGGTCAGACGCGTTGCCTACGCGCACAATTTGCTCGCGGTCATCAAGGCGAAAGATGCCGTCGGTCGAGGCGAAATAAGGACGGCGATTGACGAGGTGTAGACGACTGATCGTTGCCGATTCGAGTCGGCTGACAAGTGGTGGAATCGTCAGCGTGATACGCCGCCAGTTTTTCCCTTCATCGTTAGAGACCAGCAAGAGCGACTTGATTTCGCTGGTGATCACGCCGGGGTTCTCAACTCTTGTCACCAACGAAGCCAATACATAAAGCGGATCGGTGTTGCCATTGCCTGCAGCTTCCATTCCGCTGAGATCTAAATTTTCTGCGAACTTGTCGTTGACGAGCTTCCAGAAGGTAGCCTCAGCGTCGAGCCGAAAAAGTTTGTCCCCGAAGATCGCAAAAACGCTTGAGCCTTTGGCCGTCAAGCCTCGTAAGCCGCCCAAGGTGCCCAGGAATACGGGGCCTTCAGCAAAGACCATGCGACTCCAACCGGCAGGGCTATTCAGGTCGAGACGAAAGACCGTGCCGCTCGCATCAGCGTAAAGGAAGTTGCCTGCCGTGACGAACTTGCTGGCACTGCCTTCCAGACTAGGCATCGCTTGCCACATACGTCCGCCGTTGGTTGAACTGAATACGCGCCCGTTGCTCACGCCCGCCCACAAGCGCGTCCCTTGTTGATGCAGTGCCGTGACAAAACCTCCGCCCGGCCCGTTGGCCGAAGTCCAAAGCTGTTGCGCAGGCCGCACCACAAACGGCAGTGCAGGTGTGCGCCACAAACT
>JABFSD010000363.1 GCA_013140935.1 Acidobacteriota bacterium | reverse complement strand
GAGCTTGCCGTCGCGGTCGCCGTAAAGCAGCACGCCGTTGAGGTTGGCCATCGAAAATCCGTTTTTCGCCGCTTCCAACCCTTTGTCGGCGCGCTCCCACGTCAGGCCTTCGTCGCGCGAAAGCAGACAGCGCGGACTGCCGGCGAACTCGCCCATGCCAGCGTAAATCACGCCGTTCATCAGTGTGAGCGACTGAGCGTTATCGCCGCCGAACCATTGCGCCAGACTGCTGTTGGCCGAACGCCAGAGCGCCCCATTGTCGGTCGAACGCCAAAAGCCCTCGCCGGTCGCTGCCACCAGCGTCGTGCCTACGCGCAAGATGTTGTGCGTGCGATAGGTGGGCAAGCCGATCAACGACCACGTTTTGCCTTTATCCGCCGAACGATAAACGCCCTGAAAATACACCGCGATCAAGACGGAACTATCAGCGTAAAGATACACCGGCCCTGCGCCGTCAGCCGCTCCAGTCTTGCCCGTCAGCTTCCAATCAGTCGGCGTAGGAGTTGGGGGTTGAGCTTGCGCAGTGAACACCAGCACGCTCAGAGAGAAGAGGATAATCAGGAATCGTATTCGCATCGCCATTCACCTTCACCGTCGTTTGATTAGCAGCCTATGATTAGCAGCCTTGGATGCGGACGCATCCGTTGAGAGAAGTTACCGGTAATAACTGAGCCTGCCGCTGATTTATTACTTTCTGCGAGGCAATCCAACTCGCAGGCGGGCGCGTAATGCCTCTGTGAAAACCGATTCATCCACCGTTTGCGCACCTTCACCGCGTGCGTCCGCGCAACCCATTTTTTCAACCCAACCAGGAGATCGTTATGACTGAAGCAAACAACGTACAAGTAATCCAAACCGCCTTTGCCTGTTTCGCGCAAGGCGACGTGCCAGGCATTCTCAATACTCTGACCGACGACGTGACGTGGCACGTAGCGCCGGTTGAAAACGCGGCTTACACCGGCACGCGGCACGGCAAAGCAGGAGCGGCGGAATTCTTCTCAATGATGGCGGCGGCAGAAGACACGCTGAAATTCGAGCCCCGCGAATTCATCGCGCAGGACGACAAGGTCGTCGTCGTGGGTCATTACGAAGGCAGGGCCAAAGCGACCGGACGCACTTACGAAACTTATTTCGTTCACGTCTTCACGCTGCAAGCGGGCAAGATCAACAGCTTCCGCGAATACACCGACACGGCAGCGGTCGAGAAAGCCTTTCTGAAAGCCCAAGCCGCCTAAACCAAAACCATTCAGGTAGGGACGCAAAGCACTGCGTCTCTACCTCTGGTTTTCTACGGCAATCGCCAACGTCTTTCTCTTCAATTCAAAATGTGAATCGTGCCAGACCACTTTGCCGTTGCGCACCAAGATGGCTTGCGGCGATTCGTGTTGGACGCCGCTGAGTTCCGCCAGGCGATGGCTGACCGGACGCGCTGTTTGCACGACGATCAAAGCGTTTTGCACTTGCTGGCTCGCGTCGTCTTCGAGGTATTGCTGAAATTGTTGAAAGGCGCGCGCGCTGATCGAACAAGTCGCGCTGTGTTTGAAAAACAGCACCGGGCGTTCGTGCGAAGCCTGCCACAGGTTATCTAGTTCGGTGAGATCGTTGAGTTCTGTTGCTACTGACATGATTTATTCCTTTGTAACGACGACAGCCTGAAATCCGTACAGGGACTTACACGCTAACGTTTTCCGCTTTGGTCGGCAAGCGTGTTATCGTGCCTGCGCGTCGCGGCGAAACGCCACGACGCCTTCAATTTCCTTTCACCCAAAAAACGAATTCACCGAGGAGGAATCGTGATGCGACTGTTCTCTTTCGCCTTGTCATGTTTGCTGGCCGGCTTGCTCATCAGCACCGCTGCCGCCCAAACCGCTTATCAAAAACCACCCAAAGCGATACTCGACGTATTGAATGCGCCGTCATCGCCGAATATTTCATTGAGTCCGACGCGCGACAAAATGGTGCTGGTCGAATCAGCGCGCTATCCGTCTATCGCGCAACTCGCGCAGCCGATGTTGCGGCTGGCAGGTTCGCGCATCAATCCCGCGACGAACGGTCCGCAAAGCACGCCGCGCATTACCAAACTCACCCTCAAAAACGTAAGCGACGGCAAAGAGACGCCGATTGCGATTCCGGCGGGCGCGCAATTCGGTTCGCCCGAATGGTCGCCCGATGGCAAACAATTCGCGTTGACCAACACGGTGGCGAACGGCATCGAGCTTTGGATCGGCGACGCCGCTACGGGCAAAGTACGACGCCTTCCCAACGTACTCATCAACAGCGCCTTCGGTGGCGGCGGTGGTGGCGGACGCGGTTTCGGCGGCGGCGATGATTCGGTGCAATGGATGCCCGACAATCAGACGTTGTTATGCAAAACGATTCCGGCGGGTCGCGGCGCGGCTCCGGTGGCTTCGACCGTACCGACCGGCCCAACCGTACAGGAAAATTACGGCAAGGTTACGCCTGCCGTGACTTATCAGGACTTGCTGAAAAACGCACACGACGAAAAGCTGTATGAGTATTACGCGACCGCGCAACTCGCGGTCATCAATGTGGCGAACGGCAAAGCGACGGCCATCGGCAAGCCCGCGATTTATTCCGGCGTAGACATCGCGCCCGACGGCAATCACTTGCTCATCACGACCACGCAGCGTCCGTTTTCTTTGCTGCTGACAGCGGGTTCGTTCCCGCACGAATACGAAGTGTGGGATCGCAGCGGCAAGCTCATTCACAAAGTCGCCAGCACACCGTTGCAAGATCAAGTAGCGATAGAAAACGTTCCCACCGGCCCGCGCGGCATCAACTGGCGCGCGACTGAACCCGCGACATTGGTTTGGGTAGAAGCTCTCGATGGCGGCGAAACGAAAAAGAAAGCTGCGCTGCGCGACCGCGTGCTGATGCTCAAAGCGCCTTTCACCTCGCAGCCCATCGAACTCGCCAAAACCGAATTCCGCTTCGCCGGTTTGATGTGGTTGGAAAAAGGCGGACAGGTTTTATTGCGCGACAGCGACCGCGTAACGCGCAAGGCACGCACGTTCTTGCTCAATGCTGACAATCCTCAACAAACAGCCAAGCTGATTTGGAATCGCTCGCAGCAAGATCGTTACAACGATCCCGGACAACCCGTGATGAAACGCTTGCCCAACGGACAATCCGTCATTCGGCAAAACGGTGACGACATCTTTCTCGAAGGCGCAGGCGCTTCGCCCAAAGGCGACCGTCCGTTCCTCGACAAATTCAATCTGGCGACGCTCAAGGCCGAACGGCTCTGGCGCTGCGATGAGACAAGCTACGAAACGGTTACGTCATTGATGAGCGATGACGGCTCGAAATTCATGACGCGCTATGAAACCGCGACTACGCCGCCGAATTATTTTATGCGCAGCGGCAGTTCTAAACAGGCGCTGACGAACTTCCCCGACCCGACGCCGCAGATTCGCGGCATCAAAAAACAACTCGTCACATACAAACGCAAAGACGGCGTGCCGCTTTCTTTCACGCTTTACTTGCCGCCCGATTACAAGCAAGGCACGCCGCTGCCAACGGTCGTGTGGGCTTATCCGCGCGAATTCAACGACGCCGACACGGCGGGACAGGTGAGCGGTTCGCCCCATCGTTTCACTACGATCAGCAGTCTGTCGCAGTCGCACCTGTTCTTCCTGCTGCAAGGTTACGCCGTGCTGGACGACGCTTCGATGCCGGTAGTAGGCGATGTCGAAACGATGAATAACACTTACATCGAACAAGTCGTTGCCAGTGCAGAAGCCGCGATAGACCAGGCCGTAGCGATGGGCGTCACCGACCGCAACCGCGTCGGCGTCGGCGGCCACAGTTACGGCGCGTTTATGACGGCGAATCTGTTGGCGCATTCCGACGTATTCAAAGCGGGCATCGCGCGTAGCGGCGCATACAACCGCACGCTCACACCCTTCGGCTTTCAATCAGAACGCCGCTCGTTCTGGGAAGCCGAAGAGATGTATTACCGCGTCTCGCCGTTTATGTATGCCGACAAGCTGAAAGAACCCATCCTGCTGATTCACGGCGAGGCCGACAACAACACCGGCACGCATCCGATTCAGTCAGACCGGTTTTATCAGGCGTTGAAAGGCAATGGCGGCACGGTGCGTTACGTCACGCTGCCGCACGAGTCGCATGGCTACGCGGCGCGTGAGTCTATCGAACATACGTTGTGGGAAATGCTTTCCTGGTTTGATAAGCATGTGGCGGGGGGCAATTCGACGGCGTCGCGTTAAGCCTACGTCGCCAGAGGCACGTTCGGGTTTCGCGCTCCTTGCCGCAAAACCTGAACGTGTCACCAGCGACATGCGCGCTCAGTTCTATGTTTGACGACCAGCCCAAAGAAATTGAGCTTTACGATGAAGACGCCTTCAACAAGTGGCGTAAAGCATTGCCGCAAATGGCAAGGCGGAAGCTGGACACACGCTTGACGCGCTTAGAAGCAGGAAATCCCGGCCCGCCTGAAACGGGCTGGAAAACTTTAGGCGAGGGCGTATACGAACTGAAAATTCACGAGGGCGTTGGCTATCGGGTTTATTTCGCCTTCAGCGGTAAGCATATAATCCTGCTACTATGTGGCGGCGCAAAACCTGCGCAAGATGCAGATATTGTTCGAGCCAAAAAGTTGTGGGCTGAATGGCAAAAGAGAGGGCAACCAGAATGAAATGGACGGAAGTAATCGAAAACGATTTGAAAGAATCGGCGGAATTCGCTGCAAATTATTTGCGCGATGCGCTGGCAGATGACGAGCCGCGAACCCTGATTATGGCGTTACAGCACGTTGCGCGCGCGCGCGGCGGAATTGACGATCTCGATTTGAGCTTGAACGAACGGGCTGAACTCGCCAGCGCCCTCAGTCGTAGCTTCGCTGTATTACCTGTTTTCCCGAACATGGCGACTTCGTTAGCGGCGTAACCCCGCGAGTCCGCCGCATCCGTGTTTCTATTCGTTTTCTTTATCGTGCATCACAATTGCTACTGAATGTTCCAGCAGCACGGTCTTTTCCGCCAAACCTAATCTCAACGGCAACTGCGCTACGCCGATGAGACGACGCATGATTTCTATGCCGGCGAATTGCTCGACGAGCGCGGGCTGCCAGTTTGACGACGCGGGCTGATAGCTTTGCCACAGCCGATCAATCACCACTTGAGAATGCCCTGTCATCAGCAAGTGCGCCAACATCACGCCGAGTTCGAATTCCGCCGCGCCGAAAAAACAAAACTCAGGATCAATCACTTTCAATCCGTCAGCCGCTTGCAACCAACTGCCGGGAAAGAAATCGCCGTGCAACAACGCATCGCCGTCTTGCAAATACAACTCGCCGAGTTGCGTGACGCGTGCGACGTAAGCCGCATTGTCTTTCAGCTTTTGTGCAGCGGCTTGCAAACCCGGCGTAATCGCATCGAGGTCAAAGCCATTCGCTGGCTGCAACGGAAACACGAAAATGTGGAAGTGATTGAGCGTGCGCATCGCACGATTGGCGAAAGCCGCTTTGTCTTCATAGCGAACAAAGCCGCGATGCAATTGAGTGAGATATGCCGCGAGCGTTTCGATTTGCGCGAGTTCGAGTTTTCGTTCACCCGCATAAAGCCTCATCAAATCGTCTGACGCGCCGAGGTCTTCAAATACGTTGATGCGTGAAACCGCGTCACTGCCCAGCAGTCGCGGCATCATTTGTTGCAACGTCGCAGCGCCAGCGATGAGTTGATAAAAACCGCCTTCGATCAGGGCACGTTCCCACGGCGCGGCGATGGTCGGATATTTCTCTACCCACGGACGCGCTTGCTTGACGATGAAGCTGCGCTCGTTCGTCGTCACGCGCAACGTGCAATTCATATTGCCTTCACCTGCTTTGGTGACGGTGTGAATGGCTTCATTCGCGGCGAGCCATTGCCAGTCAAGCAAGTAATTCGTTAAGCCTGCGTGATCGTCCTCAGCCAGCCAATAAACGTCAGGATGCGCGGTGCGCAATTCAGTCGGAATGTTCATAGCCGCAGTATACAAAACCCGCTTGTCGAACCAAGCCAAAGCCGGTAGGCTAATGCCGCTGTTATTACAAACCCATCTTCACCTTCACGGAGAAACTTTTATGACTCGTCTTTCCCGCTTGCTGGCGGCGTTGCTGTGTGTCGCCGCATTCACTGATTTCACTTTCGCCCAAAACGGACGCGCGGCGGCCAGCGAACAAACCGCGCTGGATCGTTACGTCTTCACGCCCGACCCGGCTTACAAATACGAACTCGTCAGCAAATTCGAGAGTGAAGGCGCGACGGCCTTTGTCATCAAGATGACTTCGCAAACCTGGCGCAGCGAGAAAGAAGTCAATCGCACCGAATGGTGGCACTGGCTCACCATCGTCAAACCGGCGGAAGTGAAACATACGAAAGCCTTGCTTTATGTCACGGGTGGCAACAACAACAGCAGCGCGCCCACCAGAGCCGATGCGAGTCTTTTGAACGTAGCTAAATCCACTAAATCCATCGTGGCCGAGTTGCGGATGGTTCCCAATCAGCCTTTGGTTTTTAGCGACGACCAGAAAAGCCGCGTCGAAGACGAGATCATCGCCTACACCTGGGACAAGTTCATCAAGACTGGCGAAGAACTTTGGCCGCTGCGTTTGCCGATGACCAAAGCGGCGGTGCGCGCGTTTGACACGATGCAAACGTTTTGCGCCACGGCGGACGGCGGCAACGTGAAGCTGGATGGTTACGTAGTGATGGGCGGTTCCAAACGCGGCTGGACGGCGTGGACGACCGCTATCGTAGACAAGCGCGTCGTCGCCGTAATTCCCATCGTGATTGATTTGCTGAATGTGATTCCTTCGTTCGAGCATCACAAGGCGGTGTATGGTTATTACGCACCCGCTGTGGGCGATTACGAAACGATGGGTTTGATGGATAAGCAAAACGATCCCAACTATCGCAAGCTGATGAAACTCGTCGAACCTTATGAATACCGCTCGCGGCTGACCATACCCAAGTTCATCATCAACGCAACGGGCGATCAGTTCTTTCTGCCTGATTCGTGGCAGTTCTATTTCAACGACTTGCCGGGCGTGAAGCATTTGCGTTACGTGCCGAACGCCGAGCATTCGCTGAACGGTACGGATGCGTTGTTCACCGCGCTGGCTTGTTATAACGCGGTCATCAGTCAGACTGCGTTGCCGCAATACAGTTGGGACGTAGCCAAAGACGGCACGATTCGCGTGACGACCAAAGACAAACCTTCCGCCGTGAAGTTATGGCAAGCATCGAACCCCGGCGCGCGCGACTTTCGGCTGACTTCGATTGGCTTCAAATGGAAGGCGACTGACTTGCAGGAAACCAAGCCGGGCGAATATGTCGTGAAGATGGCAGCGCCGAAACGCGGCTATACGGCTTATATGGTCGAGCTTACGTTTCCGAGCGGATTGCCGCTGGCTCCGTTCAAGTTCACGACAGGCGTGAAAGTCATTCCCGACATCGAACCGTTCCGCGATGAAGTGAATGCAAAACCTTAACGCCCATAACACGATGATGGAATACAAAGGGAAATATCTCGATCCGTTTACCGATTACGGTTTCAAGCGGCTGTTCGGCAGCGAACCGAACAAAGACCTGTTGATTGATTTCCTCAATCAACTGTTGCCGCCCGAACACCAGATCGAAGAACTGACATATTCGAGCAACGAAATGTTGGGCGACACGCAAATGGATCGCGGCGCGGTCTTCGACATTTATTGCGTAAGCCCCCAGGGCGAGCATTTCATTGTCGAGATGCAAAAAGCCCGGCAGCTTTATTTCAAAGATCGCAGCTTGTTTTATGCGACCTGGCCGATTCGGGAACAGGGGCCGCGCGGCGGGCCAGCCTGGAATTTCAAGCTGACGCCGGTTTACCTGATCGGCATTCTCGATTTCGTCTTTGCCGAAGACGCCGACGACACTGAGGTTTGCCATCGCATCCAACTCAAAGATCAAGAGAACCGTGTCTTTTACGACAAACTGATGTTGATCTATCTCGAAATGCCGAAGTTCACCAAGACCGAAGCCGAGTTGAAGACGAACTTCGACAAGTGGCTTTACCTGCTCAGGCACTTGCCGCGCTTAACGGAACGTCCGGCGAAATTGCAGGAGCGCATTTTTGGCAAGCTGCTCGAAGAAGCGGAACTGGGCAAGTTCAGCCGCGAAGAATTGTTCGCCTACGAAAACAGCTTGAAGCATTACTGGGATATGAAGAACGTGATTGATACGGCAGTGTATGAGGCGGAAGAACGTGCTGAAAAGAAAACCAGACAAGACGTAGCACGGAATCTCTTACGCGCCGACCTGCCCCTCAACCTCATCGCTGACACTACCGGCTTGAGCGAAGCGGAGATCGAAGCCTTGCGCTAATAGAACTTCGCCGACGACAAGCCGACTGTCGCGGCTTCCGCGCCATGCGTAATATGCGCGGCGTCGTATTCACGATTTGCAATCATTCCATAGAGAAAGGAGTAATCA
>JABFSD010000326.1 GCA_013140935.1 Acidobacteriota bacterium | reverse complement strand
GTTATTGCCCGTAGCGAAAAGATAACGGCCATACACCGAACGATGAATCAACACCCACATCACCAAACTTGCTACGAGCAAAATCACGAACGGCGTGGGAATGCCCGCCAAGTTTCCCGTCGCCAGACTTTGCCAGCGTTCGATGCCTTGCACGTCACCGAAACCTTTCGTTTCGTCGTTCGCAATAAAACGCGCCAGCCCGCGATAAAACAGCAAGCCGCACAGCGTTACGATGAAAGGCTGCATGCGAATTTTAGTGATCAGGAAGCCGTGCAACGCGCCTAGCAACATCGCTACGACGACGACGAACAAGATGGCGACGAGTCCGGGCAGATGCCATTCATTGATCGCTAACGAAAGCAATACGCCTAACAACGCAATCGCCGAACCTACTGAAAGGTCAATGCCGCTGGTGATGATGACGAGGCCCAATCCCAAGCCCAGCAAGCCATACGCGCCGATCAGGCGACCGGTGTTTTGCAAGTTGATCGCACTCAAAAATTGCGGTTGCTGAATCGCCGTTACCGCACACAGCACGATCAGCAATAAGAAGATGCCTAGTTCTTTTTTCATCAATTTAGTGGTTAGTGGTTAGTGGTTAGTGGCTATAGCTTTCAAGAAAAAGAATTTCACCACGAAGCCCACGAAGGGAACGAAGGAGGAAGAGAAACCCAATAAATCAATGTCTTCGCCCTTCTTCTGCTCTTCGCGTTCTTCGTGGTTTCATTCTCTTGAAGTCTATAGCTCATCTCCCGACCGCGAGACGCATAATCGCTTCTTCGCTGCATTCATTGCGCGGCAAGATGCCAGTGAGTCGGCCTTCGTGCATGACAGCGACGCGGTCACTGATGCGCAGAATTTCTTCGAGGTCGCTGCTGATGACGATCACCGCCGTGCCGTCAGCCGCCAGTTGATTGATCAGTTCATAAATCTCGCTCTTTGCGCCTACGTCAATGCCGCGCGTAGGCTCGTCGAAAATAATCAGCTTGAGTTTTTGCAGCAGCCATTTTGCCAGTACGACTTTTTGCTGATTGCCGCCGCTGAGTTGCGAGACGCGCGCCGCCACCGAAGGCGTCTTGACCCGCAGCTTTTCCGCCATCTTTTGCGCGATGCTCGCTTCTGCCGCGAAATCAATCATCCCGCCCCGCGCATAATCACTCAGCGTCGCCAACGTCGTATTATCCTGCACCGACCAGGCCGTTATCAGCCCCAGGTTACGGCGGTCTTCGGGGATCAAACAGATGCCGCGTTTTATCGCATCCTGTGACGAACGCAAACGCAGCGAATGCCCTTCGAGTTTGATCTCGCCGCCCAGCGCAGGCGTGACGCCAAAAATGGCTTGCGCGATTCCGGTACGGCCTGCGCCGACTAAACCTGACAGGCCGAGGATTTCGCCTTGGCCGACGGCGAATGAGTTCGCGTGATTCGGATAACGCCGTGTGCGCAAATTCTCGACGATGAAGTAATCAGGAAAGGCTGTTGATTCTTTCGGCGTGTGTACGTGCGCGAGATCACGCCCGACCATCAGTTGCACCATGCGGTCGTGCGTGATTTCGCCGCGTTCGAGCTTGCCTGCATTCGCGCCATCGCGCAGCACAACGACGCGGTCGGCGAGTTCGGTGACTTCGCCCATGCGATGCGAGATGTAAATCACGCTCACGCCTTGTGCGCGCAACTCTTTGACGACTTCGATCAGACGCGTCGTCTCGGTCAGCGTCAAACTCGACGTAGGCTCATCCATAATCAGCAAGCGCGTATTGAGCGAAAGCGCCTTCGCAATCTCGACCAATTGTTTTTGCGCGATAGAAAGTTCACTCAACAAAGTACGCGAGCTGATGTTGAGTCCGAGCCGTTTAAGCAAGACTTCGGTATCGGCTTCGAGACGGCGACGATCAACAATTTGTAGCGGGCCGCCCTTGCGCGGTTCGCGTCCGAGAAAGACGTTGGCGGCTACGTCGAGGTTGGGGAAGACATTGAGTTCCTGATGAATGAAGCCGATGCCCAGCCGCAACGATTCGTTGACCGAATGAATCGTGACCGGCGCGCCCTTGACCGCAATCGTCCCTTCATCGGGCTGATAAATCCCGCCGAGAATTTTCATCAACGTAGATTTCCCCGCGCCGTTCTCACCGACCAGCGCGACGATTTCGCCCGCATTGACCGAGAGCGATACGTCACGCAAAGCAATCACGCCGGGAAAGCGTTTGCCAATGGCTTTTACCTCAAGCAGGGGCACTTCTAACAAAGGTGTAGTCATAAATGATCGAAGCCGCGTTAGGGCTTATCCAAGGTCGCGGGTTTCTTAGATGCCGCATCACTCAACGGCCACGGCTGATTAAACACTTTGCGCGAATCGTTTTGCGTTTTCATCCACGCTTCGAGTTGCGCGCGCATCGCTTGCAAGCGTTGGGCGTGTTGCGGTTGGGCCGCGAGATTGCGTTGTTCGTGCGGGTCGCGGCGCAAGTCATAAAGCTCTTCTGCCGGACGTTCGTAATAACGTTTCACGATGGCCGCCGCGTTTTTATCGGTTTGCGCGCGTTCATACCACGAGGCGAAATACTTCAAGCCGTCGCCCGCCTTCGCCTTGTCAATGTGCGTCGTATGCGCCAGGTCAGGATTGAGATTGAGAATATATTTCCACTCGCGCGTGCGTATCGAACGAATCGGATAAACATTCATCCGCCCGTCGCCGCTATGCGTCGTGAAAATTTCGTTGCGATGTTGCGCAGTCTTGCCGCGCAAAACCGGCAGAAACGAACGTCCATCAATGCCATCAGGAACCGTGCCGCCCACGGCATCAATCAGCGTCGGCAGCAAATCAATCCATTGCACCATCGCACTCGAAACGCTGTTGGGCTTGATGACTTTCGGCCACGCGGCGATGAGCGGTACGCGCGTGCCCGCGTCGTAAAGATTCCACTTGCCGAACGGCCATTGCGCGCCGTGATCGCTCGAATAAATGAACAGCACATTGTCGCCCAGCTTCGCATGCGCCATGTCGTAAACCTGCCCCAGCAACGTGTCGGCTTTCGTCACGTCGTTATAATAGCGCGCCCGGAACTCGCGGGTTTGCGGCGTATCAACAAACGTAGGCGGCAGCTTCACTTTCAACGGGTCGTAACCGATCAGATCAGGCCACGGCACGTGCGGTTCGTTCGTACCGACAAATAAGCACAGCGGTTTCGTCGCATCGCGTTCGTTGAAGAACTTTTGAATCAGCGCGGCATCGTGGCTTTTGTCGCTCACGTCGAAGCTGTGATTGCTGCGATCAGGCCCATGCGCCACCTTGCCAAAAGCCGCCGTTTGATAACCCAGTTGGCGCAACATTTCGGGCAGCGAAGTCATACTGGCCGGTTTGTAAGTATGATTGGCTTCGGCTCCGGTGCGCGCGGGCATCAAGCCGGTCAGCATCGCCGTGCGGCTCGGCGCGCACGCCGGACTGGCGATAAAGGCGTGCGTGAATTTCATCCCGACTTTCGCCAGCCGCGTCATATTCGGCGTATTGATGTCGGTCGCACCATAAGGCTCTGAATCCAACTGCCCGTGATCGTCTGCGAGAAACACGACGATATGATCGGGTTTGCTTTGGGCCAAGATCGGCACGACAGCGGCGAGCATCAGCAACCCAATCAGCCCAATTTTATGCGTCCAATGCTTAGTTTTTTTCATCATCAGGTTCCGGTTTATTTCGCGTGCCGTTTTAACATCGTTATAATCGGCGCACGGAAAGGAGAAAAGTTATGTCTACGTTAACGGCTGAAAACATTCTGATCTTGATCGAACAATTACCGCCCCTCGAACGCGAGCGGCTCGATCAAATTCTGATTCATCAACCCACTGCGCCCGCAAAAGTGAAAGCGCCGCTCGATAAACGCGTGCCTTATATTCCGGTACCAGACCGAACGAAGGAGTGGGACTGGATCGAACAACATAAATACGATTACGCCGGGAAATGGGTCGCTTTAGAAGGCGACACGCTGGTTGCCGCCAGCGATAATCGCCTCGAACTCAGCGCCTTAATTAAAGCCGCTGGAGCGAAACAACCGCTTATCCATCGCATGTCTTCACCTGATGATCTGCTTTACATTGGCATCTGACGCATATGAAACAAATCAACTATAGCGAAGAAATACGTTACCGAGATGATGAGACAGGCATTCCCATTGAGATCGAACTTTTTTATGCAGGCAACCACGTCACGGTTACTGCCAAGGTTGATTGTGGTTCCGCTGTTTGCCTTTTCAGTAA
Source organism: Acidobacteriota bacterium (assembly GCA_013140935.1). GTDB lineage: Bacteria > Acidobacteriota > Blastocatellia > RBC074 > RBC074 > JACPYM01. The sequence continues at coordinate 4,248 of JABFSD010000326.1, read as the reverse complement.
CGAAGACGGCCACGATCTCGGCATTCCCGTCGAGCAAGGCATCCCCAAACGACTCAGCGGATTAACCGGCAGCCTTGATGCCTTCGGGCACGAAGTCGTTATACAAATCGGCACCATCACTTTTCAAAGCACCGTCTATTTCGCCAAACATCTCGGATTGCCGCGCAATCTATTTGGGCTACAGGGTGGTTTGCGTAATTGCAAAGTCGGCCTGATTGATTACGACAACATGCTTTACCTCAGCCCTTACGACGCGACGTAATTCATTGCGCGGGCGGAATCGGCAACGGCAGATAGTCGCGCTCCAAAATCATCCACTCCTGCAATCTCGCTTTGAGTTCTCGCGCGAGCGCGGCGTATTCCGGCTTGTCAATCATGTTGGTGAATTCATTCGGATCGTTTTCCAAGTCAAACAACTCGAACATCGGGCGCGTAGGCGAAAATAACAGCCGCGCATGCAGCGCTGACAGCTTGCCGTCTTTATTCATCTGTTCGAGTTCTTTCCAAAACGGCTGTCCGGCGAAATCTACCGGTTGGTAAGGCAATTGCCATAGCGCGTTGTAAATCAACTTGTAGCGTTTGCCAACCACTACACGACCGAGATCAAAAGGCGAAGTGCCCGTAGGCAAGCCCGAACCATGCGCACCGCGTTCAGCAAATATGTATTGGCGCGCCGTGTATGTCGCATCGCCTTGCAGTAATTTCAGCAAGCTGCGCCCGGTCATTTCTTTCAGCGGTTTCAACCCACACGCTTCCAAAAACGTAGGCGCGATGTCTTCGCCCGAAATCAACTCGCTCGACACGCTGCCCGCTTTAACCTGCCCCGGCCAACGCACCAACAACGGCACGTTCACACCGTATTCATACAACGTACCCTTGCCGCGAAACTGTGACGCGCCGTTGTCGCCCTGAAAAACCACGAGCGTGTTCTCGCTCAAGCCGCGCGTCTTCAACTCGGCCAGCACTTGCGCAAACATTCCATCAAAGCGCGCAATCTCGTCGTAATAACGCGCGAAATCCTGCCGCACGCCGGGCGTGTCGGGGTAATGCGCAGGCAGCTTGATTTTGTTTGGATCGTGCGGCGCGGGAATCGCGTTCGCATCCAACGGGCGATGTGGATCGCTGAAACATAATTGCAACGCGAAGGGCTTCCCTTTGGCCTGATCGAGAAATTCGCGGTATTGCAGCAACGGATTGCCTTGCTTCGCGTAATCCAACCGCCGCTGAAAGGTACGCAAATTATGCTGGTCAAACATGGCGGTCGTTTCCGGCGGCTGATTGCCCGAACCGTCCAGATGAAACGTGCGACCGGCGACGCCTGCGTAATAGCCTTGCGCGCGCAACAGTTCGAGCCACGTCTTATATTCCTCTGAGAGCGGCGCGGAAAAGCGCGTCATCTGTATCGCCACCGGCGAACGTCCCGTCATCAAGGCCGCGCGCGAAGGCACGCACTGCGGCGCGGCGACATACATCCGCTTAAACAACATTCCCTCTTTCGCAAAAGCATCGAGGTTCGGCGTCTTGATGTCGGGGTTGCCATAAGCGCCGACGTGCGCGGCACTGTGGTCGTCCGACATTACGAACAGGACGTTGGGACGCTGACGCGGTTGCCCCAGAGAAGTTATCGTCGCCAACATCAAGAGAACCAATAGCCCAAATATGTTTTTCATCATTGCTCCTTTTTTTACTGCGCAAAACTCGACCGCCGCTTGACGTCCCAGCGCCCGTCTTAACAGGTCAGAAGATAAAACGATTAATAGAAGTGGTTCAGATCAAGCAACTTTGTCACAAGCCTGCGTAAGGCTTTCCAGCAACGCCTTCGCTTCAAGTAAGTCCGCCGTGTCGAAGCCTTCGGTAAACCAGCCGTAAATTTCCGCCAACCGCTGCCGTGCTGCTTCCGCCTTGCCTTGTTGCAGCCACAGCCGCGCGAGGCTTGTCGAAGCGCGCAATTCAAATGATTTCGCGCTTTGCGATTGGGCAATGGCGATGCCTTTTTGGTAACAGCGTTCCGCTTCGGCCTGCGCATTATCGGCAGCCGCTTGTAGTCGTAACTCGCCTTTGATGCGCCAGAGGTCGGCTTCATAGCTACGCTCCCCAATGCTCTCGACCAGCGACAGTGCTTCTGCGATGACAGCCAATCCTTCATTGCTACGACTCGCCCGGCAGAAGGCTTCGCCCAACCCCGCCAGACCCCAAGTTATACAAAGCATCACATCTTTGGCGCGCAACGCGGCAATCCCCTCTTTCGCCCGCACAAGATTTGCTTCCGTCGGTTCCAGAAACGCGAGATTAAAGGCATCAACCGCAATTGCCCAGTTGAGCATATCTCCTAAGTCATACTCTTCGGCGAGCGCGAATATTTTCTCTAACTCCTTTTGGCAGGATTGCCAGTCTCGAAGAAAGTGATAAGTTACTCCCGCTCCTAAGTAAGCAGCCCCCAGACTGAAGGGATGAGAGAGTCGCTGAGCCTGAGTGACCCCCTCTTGTGCCAGCGCCAGCGCCTGATCGCTATAGCCAAGCATCCAGAGGCACCAGCAACCATTGCGGCGCGGAGTGACTCCCTGAGACTCATTCGATACCAAAAGATAAGACGGGTGATATTCCAGACGATCCAACGCAATCGCCTGTTCAAATAGCTGACGGCCTAGTAAAAGGTCTTTACCTTTCCAAGAATGATTTTCGGCCAATCGGTTAGTTGCCACTACCATCAGCACTGGGTTCTGAGCTTGCTCCGCGAGTTGCAACATCTGTTCACTCAGTGCCAGTGCTATTTCATATTCGGCTCGGACAACGTGATGGCTGGTCGCGCCATTCAGTACCGCGAAAAAACGTGGATCATCGCCCAACCGCTGACACAGTTGTCGTGCTCGCTGAAAGGCTGTTCCGGCTTCCGGCGCTGCCCAACTCACGACGGACATCAACGAAAAGCCCCGCGTCAATTGCAGGCCGAGTTCTCGCCCATCTCGTTCCGGCGTTTCCGGCGATTTGAGCAAGACTGCCAGCCCGCGTTCAGCAAGTTGCACCGCTTCCCGATGCGCATTGAACTGCGCCGCATTGCCCGCCGCCTGCAAGAAGGAATCCGCCGCCCGCTCGTAATCGCGCGCCGCTTCCCACAGCCGCGCCAGATCGTTCGCAATCGTAGCCGCTTGTGTGCCGTGAAAACTTTCCAGCGTTTGCGCAAACGCCCCGCTCAACGCCGCCTTGCGTGTAACTCGCAACGCCTCATAAAGCGCGTTCTGATACAGCACATGCACGAAGCGATAGCGCAGCGTCAGCGTGCGGTTGGGGTATTCATATTCTTCGGCCAGCCGCACGAAGCTGAAGACCCGTTCGAGTTTTTCGAGGCGCTCTTCGACTTTATCCGCATCAAGGTTCAGCACCTGCGCCAGGACGGCGGAATCGAATTCGTAACCTTGCACGCTGGCGGCGGTGAGCAGCTTGTGATCGTCTTCGCTGAGTTGGGCGATCTTGCGTTCGATCATCCCGCGCACCGATTCAGGCAACTCGCGTTCGAGGTCGGGCAGCGCTTGCGCGAGTTCCCACGACGTAGCGCGGACTTCAGTCTGCGATGACGTAGCGTGGACTTCAGTCCGCGCGTTTTCGCTCTCGGACGGACTAAAGTCCATCCTACGTTGCCGCAGACTGAAGTCTGCGCTACGTATGACGCCGCGAGCGCGCAAATGGCGCAAGAGGTCAGCCATAAACAGCGGACTGCCTTCGGTCTTGGCGTGAATCAGCCGCGCGAATTCAGCGGGAAAACGATGATCGGGAAATTCGAGCGTGAGGTATTCGGCGATGTCGGCTTCGGTCAAAAAGGCGAGCGCGAGTTCACGACACGCGCCGCGCGCCTGCAAGTCGGGCTTGATCTGCAAGAACGGATGTTTGGCGAGCAGCATGTCAGAAGGCCGATAGGTCGCCACGATCAACACGTTCAGGGTCTCAAACCGGCTCGCCAGATAGCTCAACGCATCTATCGTAGACACATCCGCCCAATGCAAATCGTCAATGAACAATACCAACGGACGCTGCCGCGCGGCTTCTTGCAAGAAGTTGGCGAGTTCGCGTTTGACCCGTTCCTGCGAAGCGCCTTTGACCTCAGCCTGCAACTGCGCGAACGACTCACTCGCGGCGGTGCCTGATGCGGTGGATGAAGCGACTTGCACATACCACACCGGCGCGAGTTGTTTCATCTTCTCGTTGTAGGGCGGGTTACTAACCCGCCCTACAACGGAGCGCGCGTTCCCTTGT
>JABFSD010000278.1 GCA_013140935.1 Acidobacteriota bacterium | reverse complement strand
TCCGAACGCGATGACACGCCAGCGCCGTCCGTGGCGCTCATCAACCAGACGCTGGCGCGCAGCCTGTGGCCGAACGAAAACCCGTTGGGCAAGCGCTTGACGTGGAAGGAAGGCCCCGACACGAAATTTACCGCCGAAGTCATCGGCATGACGCGCGACATCAAAGGCCGTGATCTGTTTGCGCGCGCGGACGCAATGCTTTATCTGCCTCTGCTTCAGTATTACCAGCCGCGCACTGTCCTCCACCTGCGCGCAGGCGTCGCGCCGGAAAAACTGACCTCCGCTCTGCGCCAGACGGTCAGCGCGCTCGACCGGCATCTTCCCCTCAATGACATCAAGCCGCTCAACGAACATTTACGCGCGACGCTGACGCCGCAACGCCTGTTGGCAAGCCTCATCACCAGCTTTGGCCTGTTGGCCTTGCTGCTGGCAGGCGTCGGCTTGTATGGGCTGCTGGCTTACACGGTGGCGCAGCGCGCACCGGAAATCGGCCTGCGGATGGCGCTCGGAGCCGGGCGGCGAGATGTGCTGGCATTGGTCATAAAGCAGGGTTTCAAACTGGCTGTCATCGGCGTACTGATTGGATTGGGGGGCGCGTTGGCCGTCACGCGCTTGCTGAAAACCTTACTGTACGGCGTCAGCCCAACCGACCCGCTGACCTTTGCAATCATCCCTGCCTTGCTGCTGCTGGTAGCTCTGCTCGCGTGTTGGATTCCGGCGCGACGGGCGACGAAGGTTGATCCGCTGATTGTGCTCTGCTGTGAGTAATTCAAATTCGATAAGGAGAAACGTTATGCAAACCCTCTTACAAGACCTGCGCTACGGCGCGCGAATGTTGATGAAACAACCCGGCTTCACGTTGATTGCCGTGCTGACGCTGGCGTTAGGCATCGGTGCGACGACGGCGATTTTCAGCGTGATGAATGCGCTCGTGTTTCGCTCACTGCCTTTCACCGAAGCCGAGCGGCTCGTTTGGATTGCGAATGTCGGCGAAGACGGGCTGTCAGGGCAGACGACGCGGATGAACAATTTTATAGACTGGCGCAATCTCAATCAGTCGTTTGCTGACCTTGCGGGCTACTTTGCGTTTTCCGATTACGAAAGCTTCAGCCTTACGGACAGTGGCGAGCCGGAGCGATTGTCGGGCTATTTCATCACGCAAAACTTCCTGCCGCTGTTGGGCGTGCAGCCGCTGCTGGGGCGTAACTTCGATGCGGAAGAAAGCCGCTTGAACGGTCGCAAAGCTGTGTTGCTGAGTTATGGATTCTGGCAACGGCGCTTTGGTGGTGACGCGAAGATTGTCGGGCAAACGATCACGCTCAAAGATCAGGCGACAGTGGTTGTGGGCGTGTTGCCGCCGACGTTTGATTTCGCTTCGACGTTCACACCGGACACCCGCGTAGACCTGTTCGCACCGTTTCCGATGGCGAAAGAGTTAGACCGCATGGGCAACACGCTGGCCGTCATCGGCAGGCTGAAACCAGGCGTCTACATCTCGCAGGCACAGGCGGAATTCAACTCGCTGAATCAGCAATTGCAGCAGCAATATCCGGCGCGCGGCAATGGTTTCGGCGCACGGATGACGGGCTTGCAACAGCAGATCAACGGACGCTTTCAGCGCGGCTTGTGGGTGTTGTTTGCGGCGGTCGGATGCGTATTGCTGATTGCCTGTGCGAATCTGTCGAACCTGATGCTGGTGCGGGCTTCGGCGCGGCGCAAAGAGATTGCGTTGCGGTTGGCGCTCGGTGCGACGCGCTGGCGATTGGTGCGCCAGATGCTGACCGAAAGCGTGTTGTTGGCAATGGCTGGTGCAGCGGTCGGCTTGCCGCTCGCGCTGTTTGCGACCGACACCATCGCGTCCACCAATGCGTTCAGCATCCCGCTGTTGCAAGCGGTGAAAGTAGATACGACGGCATTGCTGTTCACGCTGGCGGTAACGGTCAGCACGGGATTGTTGTTTGGCGTGCTGCCTGCGTTGCAGGCGACGGGCGCGAATGTGCAGGCAGATTTGCAGGACGCCGCGCGCGGCTCCAGCGCAGGCCGGCAGCGCGGTCGCTTGCGCGACACACTGGTGGTCGCCGAAATCGCGCTGGCTTGCGTGCTGTTGATTGGTGCGTGCTTGCTGATGCGCAGCTTCTGGCAAGTGCTCCAAACCGATCCCGGTTTTCGTGTCGAGCAAACGGCGGTCTGGCGCATTGAGCCGGGGCAAAAATGTGGCACCCCCGGCAAAAACTTTGCGCTGTACGCGACGCTCACCGAACGCGTCGCCGCGCTGCCCGGCGTCGTGTCAGTGGGCTTGACCGATACGCTCCCGCTGGGACGCAATCGCAGCTGGGATGTGCGCGTCAAAGCCCAGGCTGATCGCGACAGCGTCGGTGTCTTCCCGCGCATGATTGACCCCGGCTATCGCACCACGATGGGCATTGTTTTGCGGACCGGGCGCGACTTCACAAAACTCGACACCGAAAAAACGGAACAGGTAACGATGATTAGCGAAGCCCTCGCCAATCGTTTGTTTCCCGGTCAGGAAGCCGTGGGAAGCCAGGTGATTACGGGCAACCGCGAATATCGCGTGAGCGGCGTCGTCGGCAACGTGCGGCACGGTTCGCTGGAAGCCGCCGCCGAACCCGAAATGTATTTCCCGCTGGCACAAGCTGTGCAAGGCTCGATGG
>JABFSD010000734.1 GCA_013140935.1 Acidobacteriota bacterium | reverse complement strand
TTACCTGAACTTGAGACCGGCGATTTCACCGGCGACAGCCACCCAGACCTCGCCGTATGGCACAACGAAGTGCAAACGCCGCGCACTTTCGACATTCAAATTTTCGCGGGCAATGGGAAAGGCGAGTTTCGCCTCTGGCAGGAATTGCCGCGCGATTATTTGCCGCAAGTGATCGCGGCTGATGTCACGGGCGATAACATCACCGACATCGTTTACAGCGGTGGGCTCACGACTTACGTCAACCGCTGTATTCCGCCAACAGCCGCGACGCCTTTAGCCAACGTCTCTGCCGCCAGTTATCAAGCCGACGCACTCGCGCCTGACAGCATCGTCGCCGCTTTCGGTGCTGACTTCACTTCACAAACCGTCGCCGCACGCACCTCCCCGCTGCCCACCAGTCTGGGCGGCATCACCATCACCGTACGTGACCGCAACAACCTCGAACGTATGGCCGCGCTGTTTTTCGTCTCGCCCAATCAAATCAATTACCTCATGCCTGCGGGCCTGGCGAGCGGCCTGGCAACCGTGACCGTCACCAACCTTGCCGGTCTCATACGGCGCGAAACCATCTTGCTCACGCCCACCGCGCCCGGCATCTTTTCTCCCAACGGCGACGGACAAAACACACCCGCCGGATTGTTATTACGGCGCAAATTCAACAGCAGCGAAGTTACGTCAGAGCCGCTCGCTCAATTCGACACCGCTTCGCAACGTTACGTGTTGCGTCCGTTGCGAACCATCGCCAGCGACGAAACGATTGCCCTGGTGTTATTCGGAACGGGCTGGCGCAATCAAAAAAACGTGCAGGCACGCCATAACGAACAGAGTTTCATGGAAGTGTTATATGCTGGAGCGCAAGGCCAATTCGCGGGGCTGGATCAACTCAATCTGGGCAACCTACAAGCCTTTTTTCCGGGAACGTATGCAATCAACATCACGATAGACGGCAAAGTCACCAACCGCATCAACCTGCTGTTTGAAGCCGCTCCCTGAAGTCACGGCTTATTTGCCGCGTGTGCCACGCGCAACCATACGCCGCGTGCGCCGCCGCGTTGCCACAACGCTTGCACTTCACGAAAAGCCCGCGCGTAAAGTTCGCGCGTCCGCGCGGCATTGGCTGGCTGCGCGAGTTGGGCTTCGAGGTCATTGAGGGAAAGTTGGCCGATCAGTTTTACGCGCGTCAGCTTTGCGCCTTCGTTGGCATAGCGAATCGCCAAGCCTTCTGACAACCAGCGTGGCGCACGTTCCCGACTGAACTCATTGCTGAGTTCATTGACGATGATGTGCGTGAGTTCGTGTTGCAGCGTCTGCGTCAACACACCACGTCGTTGCAACAACGCGAGCGGCTGCAATTCGATCTTGCGGCCTGTCGTGACCGCCGCCGTCCAACCCGCCCGCCCCGTAGCGCGAATGAATTCATCCGTCGAACCGTAAACAACGATCTCAACCGGTTCGCGTTCGACGAGTTTCAATCCGGCTTGTGCGAGATCGTTTGAAACCCGCAGCCGCGCCGCTGACAACACCCGCAACATTTCTGCTGCCAATTTGGCTTCGCTGGCAGGATAGCTCGCACGAAAATATTCATGGTTGATCGTCGCGCGCACCTCTGACATGTAGGGCGGGTTACTAACCCGCCCTACATAAGGCAGCGCGCCGTCGCTGCGCCGCCCAGTCTCTCTTAAAGACAAACCCGGCAGATAAAACGCCAACTGCTCGCGGTAACTCATCCCGCGTTCGGCCATCACGTGCGAACCTTCCTGACACAAGCCCAAGCCGTGTCCGAAGCCGCCCCCCTTGAACACAAACGCATCGCCTGAACGCGCTACGGTGAACCGCGAGCTTTTCAGATACTGCCAGCCGAGACCGCGTCCGACGATGATTTTGAATTCCCAACCGCTGATGGTTTTGCGTTGCGCACCCGTGATCGCAATCGTCTCAGCTCGTCCCGTCGCGTCGCGTCGCAGGATTTCGATATTAGTTATCGTTGCGCCTACATTCGTGCGCGCATCGCGTTGCAGTGCCCGCGCCAACTCGCTCGCCCCAATCGTATTCGTCCACGCCGCATTCGGTCGCGCAACACAATACTCATCGCGCACGCCTTGCAGATAAGGCCGATTGCTTACGCCCCACAGCGTTTCGACATTCGCCGTATGCCCGCCGCACGAAGCCGAAAAGTAAACATCGGCTACCGCACCGCCCCCGTCATAAAGCGTTTCGCCCGCCGTCTCACGCACCGCGCGCCGCACCTGTTCGCGCGTCTTGTTGTCTGGCAAAACAAATCGCTGACAATGCGTCGTGCTGCAAAAATCGAATCCATCCGCGCGATGGCGCCCATTGTTCTTGCGCGCGTAAGTGCGACTCACCACCGCCAATGTTTTCAACGCTTCCAACTCATCTTCCACACTGCCTTCAGTGCCAACGACGCCCAACACGTAATCGTCAAACGCTAACTCGCGCGTGACGCCTTCCGTCATTGAGCGAACCCTCACGCGCACCGCGTTCGTAGTTCCGCCTTTAGGCGGTTCTTCTTCATCTGAAGCCCCCCGCCTGAAGGCGGAACTACGAACGCGGGTGCTGTCATCGCTTAGGTCAGCCAAAAGTTTTTTCACCACTTCAGCACACGTCGAACCGTGCGAACGCTTGAGCATCACAACGATGCCGATGCGCACTTGCTCA
>JABFSD010000917.1 GCA_013140935.1 Acidobacteriota bacterium | reverse complement strand
TGAAGAGGAGACTGAAACGGATGACTCTGCGACGAAAACCGCCGAATCAAAAACAGTCGCATTGAACGCTCCGATGAAGAGGAGACTGAAACTGCTCCGTGTGCGCTGTTCACGCTCGTGGCGGATTTGCGTCGCATTGAACGCTCCGATGAAGAGGAGACTGAAACATCACCAGCAACTGATGATGTAGCGGCACCCGATCCTGTCGCATTGAACGCTCCGATGAAGAGGAGACTGAAACTCACGTTCAATTCAAACCGGAATTTGTTCACCAACAATTGTCGCATTGAACGCTCCGATGAAGAGGAGACTGAAACTGTTCGGCCAGCACATCGGTGCGCGTCGCTAGTCCGTGTCGCATTGAACGCTCCGATGAAGAGGAGACTGAAACGCGACTTATGCCGCCGCTTCGCTCGCTCTTGTTTTGCGTCGCATTGAACGCTCCGATGAAGAGGAGACTGAAACTTCGAGCGTACAGCCTCAACGCTTACCCCTTCATGGGTCGCATTGAACGCTCCGATGAAGAGGAGACTGAAACTTCGAGCGCGGCAACCTTACCAGCCATGTCAATGTTGTCGCATTGAACGCTCCGATGAAGAGGAGACTGAAACTCGGATAGGCGACACACCAGACCACGAACGAGAACAGCAGTCGCATTGAACGCTCCGATGAAGAGGAGACTGAAACTTTTGCGTCGCGCGCTTTGGGCGGCGTCGCGTCAATGAGTCGCATTGAACGCTCCGATGAAGAGGAGACTGAAACTTGACGCGCCGAAGCCTGCTCCGCCAAAGCCTGCACCAGTCGCATTGAACGCTCCGATGAAGAGGAGACTGAAACGTCGGATGATCGCCCGCCGTGACCAGCTCGCGCAGTTGGTCGCATTGAACGCTCCGATGAAGAGGAGACTGAAACCGTGCCTCAATGCGACGGCCAGCCCTGGGACGGGCGCGGTCGCATTGAACGCTCCGATGAAGAGGAGACTGAAACGAAATCAGTGAGTACGTGAACGCCCGCACGTTCCGCGGTCGCATTGAACGCTCCGATGAAGAGGAGACTGAAACTGCGCACGACGAGTTGCCCTGTCACGTTCGCAGTGAGGTCGCATTGAACGCTCCGATGAAGAGGAGACTGCTGGGGCTAGAGGTACACGGCTGGCTGAAAAACTGGGCACGCAAGCGGAGGGCCGCGCCTGTAATTTGAGGTTTCACTCACGCCGAAGTTCATGTAGGATGCCGCCATCACCCACTCACGCGCTGCCCCGCAGTTCTTTTCGGTCTCACCCGCATCCCTAAATTCCATCAATCCACGTTCACAACCCTACTTTAAGGAAGGTAAAAAGGTTATGGCTTTAGGCAGAAGTGTAGCTAACGGGCGGTTGCGCCCAACGATCATCGCGTTATTCGCATTGACAACATTCATCCTCTCTCAAGCGTCTCCCGTCTCGCGCGCGGCGGGTGATGGTTATTGGCACACCAGCGGCAATCAAATTCTCGACAGCAACAACGCTCCCGTACGCATTGCGGGCATCAACTGGTTCGGACTCGAAACGCCGAATTTCGCGCCGCACGGTTTGTGGACGCGCAACTGGAAATCCATGCTCGATCAGATCAAGGCGAATGGGTACAACACGCTGCGGCTGCCTTACAGCAATCAGTTGTTCGATGCGGGCAGCGTGCCGAACAGCATTGATTACGGGCAGAACGCCGACCTACAAGGCTTGAGCGGCATTCAGATCATGGACAAGATCGTCAGTTATTGTGGGCAGCTCGGCTTGCGCGTCATTCTCGACCGCCACGCCATCAACGCGGGGCAACTGTCGGAGCTTTGGTATAACGCGCAATACAACGAAACGCGCTGGATCCATGACTGGAAGATGCTGGCGACGCGGTATAACGGCAATGCGACGGTGATCGGCGCTGACTTGCACAACGAACCGCACGGCGCGGCTTGCTGGGGTTGCGGCGATTTCAACCGCGATTGGCGACTTGCCGCCGAACGCGCAGGCAATGCGATTCATACGGTTAATCCGAACTGGCTGATTTTCATCGAAGGCGTAGAGAGTCATAACGGCGACAACTATTGGTGGGGCGGCAATCTGATGGGAGCCGCCGCCGCGCCCGTGCGGCTCAACGTCGCCAATCGGCTGGTTTACTCGGCGCACGATTACCCTGCGACGGTTTATCCGCAGCCGTGGTTTTTCACGGCGGATTATCCGAACAACCTAAATGCCGTGTGGGACGCGCATTGGGGTTACTTGCACAAAAACAACATCGCGCCGGTTTGGATCGGTGAATTCGGTACGAAGTTTCAAACCGTTTCAGACCAGCAATGGCTCGACAAATTGGTGACGTATCTCGGCACGGGCGCGAACGGCATCCACTGGACGTTCTGGTGCTGGAATCCGAATTCGGGCGATACGGGTGGCATTCTCAATGACGATTGGCGGACGGTGAATACAGCCAAGCAAAACAAGCTGCTGCCGATTCAATTCTCTTTCACAGGCGGTAATCCGACGCCGACGCCGACGGCTACGCCAACTCCTACGCCGACGCCTAGCAGTGGCGCGTGCCGTGTGAGTTACGTCTTCACCAATCAGTGGAACAACGGATTCAACGCCGATGTTACGATTACGAACAACACCGGCACGGCGTTGAATCCGTTGTTCCACTGATTGGTGA
>JABFSD010001122.1 GCA_013140935.1 Acidobacteriota bacterium | reverse complement strand
CAGCGACAGCGACTGGATCGTCAAACTGATTGACGTTTACCCAGAAGATTTCGCCGACGACCACAAGATGGGCGGCTTTCAATTCATGGTCACCGGCGAAGTGTTGCGCGGGCGCTATCACAAGTCGTTCGAGCAACCGCAAGCCTTGACGCCGAATCAGGTGACTGAGTTCAACGTGAACCTGCTGTATAAAGATCACTGCTTCAAAAAAGGCCACAAAATTATGGTGCAGGTGCAAAGCACTTGGTTCCCGGTGATTGATCGCAATCCGCAAAAATTCGTTGAGAATATTTTTAAGGCGACCGATGCCGACTACCTCGCGGCGACGCAAAAGATTTATCGGTCGAAGCGGTTCGCTTCGCATATCAAGTTGCCAATACTGAAATGACAACTCCGCGTTTGACGACAACCGAATACAACCACTTGGTTGAGACAGGCGTGTTGACCAAAGATGATCGCATCGAATTATTAAACGGTGTGATCTATCAGAAGCCGCGCGTTACTCCTAAAAATTCGTCGTGTGTGATGCGGCTGGATAGAGCGATTTATCAGCAATTCGGTTCAAAAACCATCATCAGCCGCAGAGGGCCGATAGAGCTTCCGCCGGACTCAGAGCCGGAACCTGACTTCGCCTTGCTGCGCTATCAAGCCGACTATTATGCCGAAGCGCATCCTTCGTCAGCAGACATCTTGCTCATCATTGAGGTAGCTGATTCGGCGCTAGAGCGGCAAAGAGATCGTGACATAAAACTTCCGATTTATGCGCGCGCTGGCATTCAGGAAACGTGGCTCGTAAACCTGCCAGAAAGCCGTATCGAGATTTACACCTCCCCAGCCGACGAGGCTTATCAAGAAATGCGAACTGTGCAGCGCGAGCAAACCGTCGAATCCGCCGTCTTACCGCAACTCAAACTCGCGGCAAGCGACATCCTTCCTAAAAGCTAGATGTGGCACTCGCTCCAATTACTGTTTAGTACGATTGCCTTTCGCCCTTATGTCTTTGTCTTTCTCGCCTTCTATCTCGCTATCGCCATTACGAATATCGGCTGGAAGCGTACCGCTGTTTACACCGTGCTGGCTTACGCCTTGGCGTGGTTGAGCGAGTGGTCTTCCGCCGTAGCCGATTTCGGCATTCCCTTTGGTACTTACAAATACATCAATACGACGAGTGACCGCGAGCTTTGGCTGGCGGGCGTACCTTTCATGGATTCGCTTTCGTTCTCTTTCCTTTCTTATCTCAGTTGGGAAGTCGCCATCTTACTGTTGGGCAAGCTCAAAATCAGCCGCCGCGATTTTGAGATCGTCAACTGGGAAACGATTCGTCATTCGTGGCCGGTGACTTTGCTCGCAGCTTTCCTGATGACTTATCTCGACATCATCATTGATCCGCTGACGATTCAGGGTGAGAAATGGTTTTTGGGCAAGCTGTATTTCTACCCGCAAGGCGGTACGTATTTCGGCATCACGCTGATGAATTTTGTTGGATGGTTTGTGCTATGCGTGGTGATCCTGCGTTTATATGGCTGGCTCGAACGGCATTGGCTCACCGGCTGGTCGTGGCGCGGCGTGCAGAGCTACGCGTTCAAACGGCTGTTCGCCTTGCCGCTTTATGGGGGGGTAATCGGATTCAATCTGTTTATGACGTTTTGGATCGGCGATCTTCAACTGGCTGTCACAGATATTTTTATAACCCTGCCATTGGCAATCATGTTGGCAATAACATTCTGGCGCGCACGAGGGGCCGCCCATTCGAACTAACGCACGTATGGTGAGTCATCGCATAGAAAAAGCCGCAGTGGGATTGGGGGCGCTGTCAGCGGCAATTTTATTGCTCGCTGCCGAGCGGCAATGGATTGCGATCAGCTTGACCGAAGCGTTGGGATTTGTAACCGGCGTGGGCTGTGTTTATCTGGTCGTCAAACAGAACATCTGGAATTTTCCAATCGGTATCGCCAACAACCTTTTCTTTCTCGTGCTGTTTAGCCGCGCGCGGCTTTATGGCGATGCGGGATTGCAGATCGTCTATTTATTGCTGGCCGTGCATGGTTGGTATCAATGGTGGTATGGCGGCATAGCGCGTTCGGTGTTGCGAGTCGCGCGCATCTCGCGGTCAGGCCTGGGGCTGGTGATTTTCAGCGTCATCGTGATGACGGGCCTGCTGGTAGGGATTTTGCGCCTCGTGAACGGAGCCGCACCGTGGCTCGATGCTTTCACGACCGCGTTGAGTTTGGGCGCGCAATACCTGCTCAACCGCAAGCTGATTGAAACCTGGTGGCTGTGGATTACGGCAGACGTGCTGTATGTCTGGCTCTATCTTGCGCGGGGCTTGCCGTTGACGGCGGCGCTTTACGGCATTTTTCTCGCCCTTTGCGTGATGGGTTGGCGCGCATGGCAACGCGCCCTTGTGTCCGCATAAGTTTTCTTGCGCGTAATGCAAAAAATGACGCGCACTAAACAGAAGTTAGGGCCAGGTTAGGGTTGACGCTAACGGTATGGCAGGAAAGAATGCTGGTGCCACGCAAGAGAGGGAATTCAGACAGGTTTTGACAGTGTTCCAATTCCCGAGGTGGCGATTCAAAGACGTAACCCTCTGAAAATATGGCTTCGCAAATCGGGCAGCTTGCGGCAGAGATCGTCAAAGCGGCCTTAACACGACCGGTCAACGAACGCGCCGCCTATC
>JABFSD010000284.1 GCA_013140935.1 Acidobacteriota bacterium | reverse complement strand
CGTGATGCACATCCCCGGCACCAAGTGGATGGTCGGCGGCGGCAAACAGGGGCGGCTTTATCTGGTCAATAGCGACGACCTGGGCGGGTTTATCGGATGCGGCAGCCACTTCGATTGCGAAAACCCCAACGTGCAGCAGGAATTCGACATCGGTTGCGACGTAGCGCCCGCCGCGTCACAAACGGCTGACACGCCCTGTAGCGCGCCTCCACTGGAACACCTGATGCCGCCCTTCAACAAAAATTCTGGCAATCCCTGCGCCGTGCGCGCGCGGGAAGCCGACGAAACGCACCACATTCATGGCTCGCCGGTTTTCTGGCGCAGCGCCCAACGCGGCCCGGTGATTTATGTCTGGGGCGAGAACAACATCCTTCGTGCGTTTCCCTTCGACGAAAAGCAGGGCAAGTTCGTGAGCGCCAACCAGACGCCGCTTACCGTGAAAGGCTGCTTCGATCAGCAGGCGAATCCGATGCCGCCGTGGACGTTGGGACAAGCCAAATCGCCGGGCTATTTTGCGCCCGAACAGCCCAACCAATTCGCCCAACTGCATCAAGGCATGACCGGCGGAATGCTGACCATCTCATCCAATCGCGGCCAGGGCGGAATCGTCTGGGCTACGACGCCGACCAATAACGATGCGAATCAAAAAGTCGTGCCCGGCATCTTGCGCGCTTATGACGCCGACAATCTGCAACGCGAGTTGTGGAACAGCTATCAAGCGCGGGAGCGGGACGATTTCGGCAACTTTTCTAAAAACGCGCCGCCGACCGTCGCCAACGGAAAGGTTTATCTGGCGACCTTTTCCCATCACCTGAGCGTCTATGGATTAAGGCCGCCCTCGCTCACCATCACCGGGGTCAATCTCTTAAAGAACGGCGACTTTGAAACGCAAAAGCAGATGAGCCAAACCGACTGGACAGGCAGTTTCAAAGTGAACGATGTTTTTCCCTATTATCAATCAAGCCAGGGCGCGCTCTGCCCCGATGCGCAACACGATGCGATGTTGTCGCAGACCATCATTGCGCCCGTGACGGCTACTTACCGATTGACGGCCTATTGCGCTACCAACATTCAGGTCGCCAATGCGATGCCCAGCCGTTTCCCGCAAGTCACCCTCGGCGTCAACGTAAACGCGCGACCGGCAGCACCGGTCAAAGCGGTGACCGCTTATAACGGCTATCAGAAATACGAGGTGGTTTTCAAAGCGAAGAAACAAAGCCGCATCAACATCTGGTATTACGCACCCAAAGTGCAGCCCGTCCCCGAACATAAATGCGGCGTACCCGAAACAAAACAACCGGCGAATTTCGCCGTCATTGACGCCGTCATGCTCACGCAGGCTTCGTCACGTTGAACCCATCCGATTGCACGGCGGTGAAAGATTGAGCCGCGCCACGCTTTTGCGTTAGACTCGCGCGCAAGCCCAAACCGATTCATCAGAAAGGCAACAACGCATGTCATTAGCATTAGCTGAAGCGAAATACGTCAGGCGCGACCTCATTGAGCATATTGTCACGGAGGACGACGAACCGGTGGACAATCTTTATTCAGAAAAATTACAACGCATGTTGACCCATAGTCTATACAGTTCGTGGACGCCGCCGCCGGACGAAGACCATCCTAAAAAAGCGCGCAAGTTTTTGGCGGCGGCCAATGTCGGCATCTTTTTCGCCGTGGCCGAAAAGCCGCTCGTGCCGGATGTTTTCTTGAGCCTCGATGTGGCTCCGCACAAGGACTGGTACGAGAAGCAGCATTGCACCTACTTCGTCTGGGAATTCGGCAAGGTGCCGGAAGTCGCCCTGGAAATTGTTTCTAACCGCAAAGGCAAGGAACTGACCGATAAACTCAAAACCTACGCGCGCTGGGGGATTGACTATTATGTGGTTTATGACCCGCAAAAACGCCTGAGCAAAGATGTGCTGTGCGTTTACGAATTAGGTTTCGGCAAACGGTATCGGCCCCGCAAAGATTTCATGTTGCCTACGCTCGGACTTGGCCTGACGCTCTGGCAAGGCGTCTTTGAAGACCACGAAGATGAATGGTTGCGCTGGCTGGATGCTGAAGGCAGATTGATTCAGACTGGCGAAGAACGCGCGGCGCAAGCCGAACGACGCGCCGCGCAAGCCGAACAACGCGCCGCGCATGCTGAAACGCAAGCCTCACAAGAAACACAGCGTGCCAGCAATGCTGAAGCAGAACTGGAAAAATTGCGCGCCGAACTTGCACAACTGAAACGATCCGGCGCAAAGAAGAAAAACAAAACATAGCCAGCGCCTGTCGTACCGCGACCTCAGCCGGTCAACCGAAATTACGCCGGCGCGTTGCCGTATCCGTCGTCGGCAAATCTGCACACTGTGTTCCCCCCATAAACCCCGCGCACCTTGAGGCGCGTTCACGAGGAGCTTCACCATGCATAAAACGATTTTCTGTACGCTGTGGTTGGTTGGTTTGGCCTTCATCGCGGTCTGGCAAAACGCGGCTGGGCAAGGACGCGGCGGCGTGACGACGCCGGAGATGCGCGAGCGGCGCAACGCCGTCGAAGCCGAGTTGCAATCCATCGCCGTCGTCGAACGCAAGCTGATGATTCCGATGCGCGACGACAAACGGATGGCGGCGGATTTATATCGTCCGAAAGATACGTCGAAGAAATACCCGACGGTGTTTTCGCGCACGCCTTATAAC
>JABFSD010001118.1 GCA_013140935.1 Acidobacteriota bacterium | reverse complement strand
TTAGAACTATTGGGGAGCTTGATCTCGACCACGTCGGCGCGTTCGCCGGGGCGGATTTCTTCGCGTCCATAAAAGCGCACCTTCACGCCTTCTTTCTGCCAGCCGTCGCGCAAGACGTGGTCAATGTCGAATTCGAGGCCTTCGAGAAAATCGCTGATCTGTTTAGGCGATTGGTCTTTCAGCGTTTCGGCGTCGCCGTCATAAATCCATCCGCCGTTGCCTGAATTGACCTGAATGATGCGGTCTTTGCGTTTGCCCTTGCCGAATTCCGTGCGGTCGCGGTCGGGATAAACGATCCAGTTTTGAAAGTTTTTGGGTACGGTCGAAACGCCTTTGTCGTAAGGCGAATAAGTTCCGTTCGCAAAAATCGTTTTGAATTTGAGATAGGCTTCGCCGCCGCGCGCGGCAATCGCGGCTTTGATGAGATCAATGCCTTGCTGTTCGTTTTTCGGATCGCGCGGGTCGGCGCGTTGGGCGAACGTGGAAGGTGCGACGAGCAGCAGCAGAAAGAGAGCCAGAAAGTATTTGTGCATAAGCGACCTGTGCGTGATGAATTTTACGGCTGAACTTTAGCACGTCCGCTTGGTCGTGACACAAGAGCTACACGACGCGCTCGGCGGGTATCAACGGCGTATCAATCAGCTCAATCGCGCGCGTGTCAGAAATCTTATCGCCATGCCATACGCGCACCGTAGCTTTACCCGCAGGCACGCCCGGCGGAATGATCGCGTTGAGTTGAAACTCTGAATAGTCATCCGTGCCGCCCCACGGCCCGGCGTAAGCAGGCACGACGCCGAAGCCACCGATTTCGACGCGCACGTCGAGCCGCGCGGCTTCATGCGGCAAGCCTTTCACACCGATGGCGAGCATGGCGTGGCGTCCGCGACGCGGGAAGACTTCGTCGTATTTCACGGCGTTGATGATGCGCGTAAGCCTAAGCGAAGGCGTCGCTTCATTCGGGATGTCCTGCCAGTTGCGATAGGCCTTGATCGCTACGCGCGTAGGGTCGCGGCGCAAAAATTCGGTATGCGCAAAACCGGCGGCGCGAATCATCTTGGTGAGGCACTCAATGTTCGGGCCCCACCAGTTGTCGTGTTGCCCGCCGAGTTCATCGAATTCGTAAAACTCCATCACGGGCAAGTGAGCAAAGTCGGTGTTCACAAAATCGTCGCAGACGTGCGATTCGATGATGGCGAATTCGCGCGTGACCTCGCATACGTGTTCGAGCGCGAGCAGCGGATGCCGCAGGTGATAAAGCACGCCGAGAAAAAAAACGATGTCGAACGTGCCTACACTGTCTTGCGTGATTTCGTAAACGCTTTTCTCTTCAAACACGAGATTGGATTGCCGCGCGGCTTTGGCTTTCAAGATGTTTTCCGGCGTCCAGCAATCTACGGCCATGACTTCAGCGCCGCGTCGTTCTGACTCAAAAGAATAGAATCCGTCCCAACAACCGATGTCGAGCATTCGTTTGCCGCTGAGATTTTCAGGCAAGCGAAAGGTCGAGTAGTTATAAGCCAACTCTTCCGGTGTGTGTACGCCGGGTGTGACGAATCCGTCGCCCAGGTCAATGCTGTGCCACCACTTGCCCGCCGCCATTGCTGCTTTGAGGGCGGCGGTCTTTTTGTCAATCGTGACGCGTAAGCTTTCAGTACTCATAAAAATTGAACAGGATTAACAGGATTCTCAGGATTAACAGGGTGGAAAGAAGGCGATCATCTTTTGCCTTATCTGAATCCTGTAAATCCTGAGAATCCCGTTAATCCTGTGAAATTTGCCGAACGTAAAATGGATGTGAAAATCAGTCGGAATAACGTTTGAACAACAGCGCCGCATTCGTGCCGCCGAAGCCGAAGCTGTTCGACAGTGCGTATTCAATCTTGGTTTGCCGCGCGGTGTTCGGTACGCAATCGAGATCGCAATCGGGATCAGCCGTTTCGTAATTGATCGTCGGCGGAATCAATTGATGATAGACCGCGAGCGCCGTGATGCCGCCTTCGAGTCCACCTGCGCCGCCCAGCAAGTGGCCGGTCATGGATTTCGTCGAACTGATCGCCAGTTGGTAAGCGTGATCGCCGAAGGCCGCTTTAATCGCATTGGTTTCGTTACGGTCGCCCAACGGCGTAGACGTGCCGTGTACGTTCACGTAATCCACTTTGTCAGGCGTAATGCCTGCGTCTTTCACGGTCTTGAGCATGACGCGGCGCGGGCCGTCTACGTCAGGGGCGGTCATGTGAAAGGCGTCGCTGGTCATGCCGTAACCGACCACTTCGCCGTAAATTTTCGCGCCACGTGCTTTGGCATGTTCGAGTTCTTCGAGCATCAAGAGACCTGCGCCTTCACCGATGACGAAGCCGTCGCGGCTGCTGTCGAAAGGCCGCGAAGCGCGTGTCGGATCGTCATTGCGCGTTGATAACGCCCGCATCGCCGCGAATCCGCCGACCGACATCGGCGTAATCGCGCCTTCACTGCCGCCGCAAATCATCGCCAGTGCATCGCCGCGTTGAATCATCTTGAAGCTGTCGCCGACGGCGTGTGCGCCCGACGAACAAGCCGTGGCCGTGGCCGAGTTCGGCCCTTTCGCGCCTGTCATAATCGAGACGTGGCCCGAAGCCAGATTGACGATAGAGGCGGGAATAAAGAACGGCGAGATGCGACCGGGGCCGCCTTCGAGCATTCCAA
>JABFSD010000173.1 GCA_013140935.1 Acidobacteriota bacterium | reverse complement strand
GAAACGATTTCAGTGCCGCGCGGCAAAAAGATTTCAGCAACCTCAATCGCCTGCCTTAACAATCCGCCCGGATTGCGCCGCAAATCTAGGATGAGCGAACGCATCTCTTCCCGTTTGAGCGCGCCGAGCGCCTCGCGCAACTCGTCGCTCGTGGTCTGGTTAAATCCACCGGTCAGTGCGATGTAACCGACTTCGGGCTTCACCATGAAATGATTGCGCACCGATGGGAAAGGCACTTCGGCGCGTTCGATTTCGAGACTGAGTGGTTCGGTCGTGCCTATGCGTTCGACGGTGAGCGTGACGGTCGTGCCTGCTCTGCCGCGAATATGTTTGAGCGCGTCGCCTTGCGTCCAGTCGCGCGCGGCCTCGCCGTCCACCGTCAACAGCGCATCGCCATAACGCAATCCGGCTTTATCGGCGGGCATCCCCGGCATCACTCCCAACACATAAAGGCGTCCGTTGCGCTGATTGATCGTGACGCCGATGCCGTCGAACTTGCTGTTTTGTTCGTTGCGCATCTCGCCGAATTCGCGCCAGTCGAAAAAGTTCGAATGCGGATCGAGCGCGTGCAACATGCCGCCCAGCGCGCCTTGCGTGACGCGGTCGCGCGCCGGCGGCGTAACGTAATTTTCATCGAGCAATTCGAGAGCTTTGGTGAATGCGCCGGTGACGATTTCTCCGGCTTGCGCGTTTTTGGCGTTCTGGACGTTGGCGGCAAGCGCGCGCATGCGTGCGACGCGACGGCGTTCGAGCAGGCCACCGGTGATGGTCATCGTTACTAACAACGCGATAGAAACCCACAACAACTGACGTGGCATGGTGTAACTCAACTCAGAATAAAGCCAACTCAGAATAAAGAAGGCTGTTCGATCAATTCCGCCGGTTCTGTGACCGGCAGGTCTAACAAACGTTTCAGGTGATTGGCCGACGCGGGCGAATGTCCCTGAAAGTGGTTATTGAAATATCCGTCAATCAGCGGCACGGCTTTGCGCAACGTCTTCAGACTTTGCGCCCAAGCCGTCAACTCGGCGTCACGGTTTAACTGTACGTGTGAATAATCAGTCAATGAACGCGGCCCCAGCCAGCGCACATAAGCAAACGCGGCATCTTTCACCGCCGGATGCTGCATCAACTCAAAAACCAATTCGCGCGGAATCCACTGGCTATCGGTCAACGCCAGCGCGACGCCGTTGGTTCGCAATAATTCAAGCATCGTTTCGCCGTTTTCGTTCAACAGCCAATGGCGATCACGAAACTCAATGGCAAAGCGCAAGTCGCGCGGCAACTGCGCTAAAAACTTTTCAAGCGCCGGCATTACGCGCGGCGACAAATCCGGCGGGCATTGTATCAGCAACGTACCCAGCGCCGCATCCAGCCCGCGCACGCGCTCGCAAAACTGTTCCAGTACGTCGCCGCAATCAACTAATCGCGCTTCGTGCGTGATGGCCTGCGGCAGCTTCAACGCATAACGAAACCCCGCAGGCGCGCTCTTGCGCCACTTCGCAATCGAAGCCACTGACGGCACAGCATAAAAGCTCGAATCAATTTCTACGGTATCGAAGGCCTTTATGTAGAGTGGCAAATAATCAGCCGCGCGCGTACCCGGCGGATAGAAGCCGCCGAGCCACGCGTCGTAATTCCAACCCTGGGTGCCGATGTGTAAGCGGTTCATTTAAGGATGTTGGTTTGGATCATCGGTGAGCAATCCCTCGGCCTGTGCCGCTTGCGTGAGTTCCTTGTCGGCGCAAATCAAGGTGAGCGAGCCGAGGCTCCTGGCGGTAAGTTGCGTTTGATAACTCAACGCAAAAGCCAATTGAATCGCGTCATAGCCGCGCAGCCGATGTAATTCAGCCAGATTCATGGCTTCGTCAAGGCGCGCCGGATGAATTGGCAATACATCGAATTTAGCTTGAAAGTCAGCGCGAAAAAGCTGAATGGCTGCGGCTGCGTCAGCGGCTGAGGCCGCGCCAGCGCGTACACGACGCGCGAGTGCAGCTACTACTTCGACGCCCGCGATTTGCGCCAACGCGATAGAGTTGGGAGGCTGGGCGTCAATAATGGATTCGACCCAATCACTGCCACGTTCAGCGACGTAGTATTTCACCAGCCCGCTGCTGTCGAAGAAATAAAAGGCCATCAGCGCCGCTCCTTGACCAGGCATTCTGAAACCGGTGCGCCGGTCACTTCAATGCGTCGGTAAACCCGCTGGTAATCTGGCGGCAACGCTTTTTTGGTGAGCAACACACCTTCAGCGCGCATCTGTTCAAGGGCTGTGTCGAGGCGGTTCGCTTCGGCTTCAGCCAACACCTGTGCGACGGTTTCGACAATGGTGACGCCGCGCATTTGCGCCTGTCTTTCCAGCCGTTGGTAAACTTCGTTGGGCAAATCAATCGTTGTGATCATGATTCTTCTCCTGGTAATTCCAACCTTCGTTAGCTTACCGCAAGCTCTCGTTCTCTCAAATACTTGATCTTGTCGCGTAGCTCCGCCGCGCGCTCAAACTTGAATTCCTTCGCTGCCGCGCGCATCTCGAACTCAAGCTGCGCGATGGTTTCTTTTAGTTTCGCGGGTGAATAATCGTCGTATGCCTCAAGGTTGACCGGCACTTTGAAATAATCGGCTTCATAAGCCGTGACCAGCGTAGCCTCAATCGGTTTCACGATAGATTGCGGCGTGATGCCA
>JABFSD010000738.1 GCA_013140935.1 Acidobacteriota bacterium | reverse complement strand
GCATCAGTGGCGGCCTGATAAAAGTTCAGTTGGTCTTTCCACTTGGCGCGCGTGATGACGTCGGCGAGGCTGATCGCCTCGCCGTTGACGGTGAGTGCCGTATTGTTCAACCACAACGGAGCCGTGGCCTGGCCTGCTGAACCTTCTGCTCTCATACGTCTCACAATCCCAGCAAGCGGAAATCGGTCGCCGGATAAAACCGTTGCAACGCAGCGATGCGCGCCTGTTGCGCGGCGCTGAGTTGCGCCTGGCCGCGTCCGGCCACGCCGCGATTGAATTTATTGAATTGCGGTTGCTCGCCGCGCCCTTCGACCGCGTTGATCGCAGTTTCGATTTCGGCGCGTTCCCGCGACAAGCCGTAAAAATCCAGTACGCGCGCGACTGCGGCGGGTTTGTCTTTCAACATTTCTTCGTAACTCAACCACAGCACGTCGAGCCGCTGTGCGCGCGCGACGCGCTGCCACGAAGCGAAAAACTGGAAGTACCACGGCACGACGAATTCGATCAGCAAATCGAGTTGGGCCGCGTCATCGAGTTCAGCGAATTCCGCGTGGTGATAAGTGTTCACTGCCGCGCCCTGACGGTAATAGTCACGCTGGCTGATGACGGCGTCGAACAGATTGCGCACCAACACGACGGGACGAATGCCGAAGGCTTGCATCAGTTGCACGTTCGCTTCAGCCGCGCGGCAGTGTTGTTGCGTCACGAGATTTTCGCCGAAGCCATCGAGCAGAATGGGCAGATATAAATCGTGTTCGTTTTGGCCGTGCGCATAAAAGCAATATTGCTCGCGATAACCGGTCAGGCGGCAGAGCGCGTTTTTCAAAAACGTCGAACCGCTTTTGGGCGCGCACGCGATGAACAAGTGCTGCCCGCGCGGCGCAGCCAAACCATGCGGCGCGTAATCACTCAGCCGACCCAGTTGCGCCATCGCCGTCAGCGCACTCGATAGATTGACGTAATAAGCGGGACGCGCTTCGACCGAAATCGCTTTGCGAAAGAGTTCGATGGCCGCCGCATAAAGTTCACGATCAAACAGCGCGCGCCCCAAGCTATGCAGTTCATCGGCAAAAGCGCGGCGTTCCCGTACGGGCGCAGTCAGCGCCAATACGGATTGCAAGCAAGGCGCGAGCGCATTGAAATCACGCGCCGCCAGATGCCTTTCGAGCTGCGCGCGATAAGCCGGTAAGGGTTGGGATTCCTGTCGTCGTTCCATTTTCTAAATGCCCTCTCGCAGCTTGCGGAAAGGTTCGAGCAACAAATGCAAAATCGTTTTGCGCTCGGTGATAATTTCAGCCGTCGCCGTCATCCCTGAGCGCAGCGCCAGCGTTTTTCCGCTGCTGGCTTGCCCCGGTTGAATCGTAACTTTGTAAGACGCCCCGCGCCCTGATTCGCCCGCCGCATCGGGCGCGACCGTCAGGATGTGTCCATTCACGACGCCGTATTCCTGAAACGGAAAAGCATCGAATTTCAATTTGACCGGCAAGCCGACGGCGATGCGCGCCATGTCTTTGTTGAGTACTTGCGCTTCGATCACGAGTTGCGCTCCGGCGGGCGCGAGCGCGGCGACTTGTTGTCCGGCTTGCACGACGTTGCCGGGGCCGCGCACCGCGAGTTCGGTGAGTACGCCGTCGTAAGGTGCGCGCACCGTCGTCTGGCGCAAGCTGATTTCGGCGGCGGCCGCCTCGCTTTCCAACCGCGCGATGCGGTTTTGCTGTTCAAGCGTAGCGGCGACCGGGCCTTCTGACGCCAGCAAACGGCGCAGTTGTTCGCGGCTGGTGGCGAGTTCTTCGCGCAACTTGGTGAGGCGCGCGCGCAATTCAGCCGCATCAATTTGTACGAGCGGATGCCCGGCGGCGACCGTGTCGCCTTCTTTGACGTAAACGCTTTGCACCGTGCCGCCGAGTGCGGCTTGCACGGCGCGCACGCGGCCTTCAGGTACGAGCGTGCCGCGCGCGGTGACGACGATGTCTACGATGCTCGAGCCTGCCCAGAGCAAGGCCGCAATGACGAAACCGGCGATGAGATAAACCAGACCGCGCGCCGCCCAATAAGGCATGCCGCTCAACACGTCTTCCGCTTCGGGAGCCGCGTGAAAGGCTGGCGGCGGAGGCGTCCAGGTTTTGCCGAGCGCCGCCAAATCGAGCGGTTGCGTCGTGGCGAGTCTTCCTTCGAGTTTGTTCGTAATCATGCGACTCCTGCTCCCGGGTTAAGACGCCCAGCCGTGAAAGGGGCATTTCGCCGTTTTTCGCGCTTCGTTTCTTTTATGCAGCTTCATCATTCGGTGCAGCGCCTGCGGATAAGAAGGAATGGGGAATAATTTTTTCATTTCCTCGTCTGACACCAAATGACATTTGAATTTAACCTTCACATCGTCCCGCAACGGAATTAAATGAATCAGCGGCGTACCTAACTCAAGGCAAAAATCCTGCGCCTTTTTGGGTAACATTACATTGACGTTCGTGTTACCGACGTGTTGAAAATTCATAACACCCGGCAGAATTTTCCAATCAATATCTTCCAGCGCCCATTCAGCACCCACGAACATAAAATCAATGCCCGACTTTGCTTTTAACAACCACGGCGAGACTAACTTCGCGTGGAAATAATTTTTAAAGCCGCCTTTATATTGCTGTTCGGGATGTTCTACCGGCGGATGGCCGTTGGTGACGAAAGGCGTATAGCC
>JABFSD010000797.1 GCA_013140935.1 Acidobacteriota bacterium | reverse complement strand
CCACCTGCCACAAGCGCATTTCATCGAGCGTGCCGTAGAAACCGAAACTGCCCGAGCCGCAATCGGCGCACAAGCCCAATGACAGCGGATTGCTCGTCTCATTCGCCAGACTGCCCGCGCAAGCCGCGCTATAGGTTTCGACGCCGTTGACATAAAGCCTGACGACGCTGCCCGTCCACACCGCCGCGCCGTGCGCCCACACATTGACGGGCACGGCGGTCGGCGAGACGTGATAGCCCTCGTTGCTCGTGCCGCGCAAATAAATTTCGGGCTTGCCGTCCTGCAAATTGAAATAGACCGGCGCTTTGGTGAGGATTTCGTAACGCCCCGCGACGCTGGCAGGCTTGATCCACGATTCAATCGTCAGCGCGGGGAAGGTGTGAAACTGCGGGTTTTGCGCAACGGTCAGATAGCTGTCGTTCGCGCCCGGTAATCTGAGGCCGCCCACGCGCCCGGCGACGGGACGGGCTTTCACCGACAAGCCATAAGCGCGCGCTCCCGTGCAACCGGCGGCATCTGTCACCGTCACTGTGAAGTTATATATCCCCAACGCGCTCGGGGCTCCATTCAGGTTGCCGCTGGAACTCAGCGCCATGCCCGGCGGCAACGCACCGCTGGTCACGGCAAAACTGGCGGAGCCGAACGTTCCGCTGGCAACCAGCGTTTGGTCATAAGATTCGCCGACCAACCCTGTGGCGAGACCGGCATTGGTAATCGTGACGGTGTTGCAAACAACGGCCAGTGTCGCGGCATTGGAAGTTTGTATTTGTCCGCACGGGCCGCTGACCATTACGTCGTAACTGCCCGCATCCGCCGCCGCGACCTGATTGAGCATCAGTCCGGCCGCCGTCGCGCCATTGATGTCCACACCGTTTTTGCGCCATTGATAATTGAAGCCGCTGGCCGTCGAGCCGTTGATGGCTTGCGCGGTCGCCATGAAAGTGACGGCGTTGCCATAAGCCACGGTTTGCGACAACGGTTGCGCGGTAATGCCCCATCCCGTCACAACGTTAAACGGTAGCGAGTTCAAACCGAATGCGTTGCTGGGATCAAAAGCAAACAAAGTCATTGAATTGCTGCCGAGGGCCGGCAAACAGGTGGTGAGTTGGGCCGTGGTGGTAACCTGCCCCTGATTGTTGAGGGCATAAGATAAAATCATTCCGTCAACGGTGGCGGGGCTGATGGTCAGCGATTGCACATCGTTGTCTACGTCACTGACCGTGAAGGCTTGAAAGACCTGGCCTGATTTGAATTGCGTCAGCGTGACTGGCGCGGTGACCTTAATCACTGGCGCATCATTCACCGGAGTAACGCTGAGGCTGGCCGTCACGACTGTCGAATCAAGCGCGCCGTCATTCACTTTGTAAGTGAACGAATCGGCACCGTTCGCATTGGCGTTCGGCCTGTAACTAAAGGTTCCCTGCGCTGCATCGGTCAAGGTGAGCGTACCCTTGGCAGGCGCTTGCACAATGCTGTAACCCGCCGCGTTGTCATCGGGATCGTAATAAAACAACCTGCCGTTCAGCAGCGTGTCTTCATTGGTGGTGTATTGATCGCTGGCAACAATGGCCGCGCTATTTTGCAACGTGCCATCGAAACCATGCCCGGTGGCGTCAGTTCCTACGCCGCCATCGAAACGCCAATATGCAGCCAAGCCGTTCTCACGCCCTGTCAGGCCGCGATACATACGGCTTTGAATTTCAGCGGCGGAACGCGCGGCGCTCCACAGTCTTACTTCATCCATTTCGCCTTTGAACGCCGTGCTGATGAGCGTGCAAAACACCGAAGGGCACGAGCCGATGCTCAGGGGCAATAATTCGACGGCGACCGGATTCCCCGTGCTGGCCGCGTTATACCGCTCAACGCCGTCCACATACATTTTGACGCGCGGGCCGTCCCACGTCGCCGCGACGTGAGTCAAAACGCCTACCGGCAACAAGCTGCTCGTGAAATGGATCGCCTGATTATTCGTGCCGTTCAAAGCCAACGCCAATTTCCGATTCTGAATATAGAAATTGACCGGGTCCTTCGACAGAATTTCGTAACGCCCGCTGCTATAAGAACTGTCGAGTTTAATCAGGGCTTCGATGGTCAAAGCGGTGAATTGCGCAATTTTCGGGTCCTGGCTGACGCTCAACCGATTGCCGCTCGCGCCCGGCAACGACAGCTTGTTGATAAAACCCGCCACGGGCTGAGTGTTGGCGCTTAACGCAGCAGTAGGTTCCCCCAACTTTTCCCTTGCGCCGACACTGACGCTCCGTTGGTAACAGCTCAAAGCCCACCAACACGCGCTGAGCGCGATAGCACCATAAATTCCTTGCCGCAAACCGTTCGACACTTTCATTGCATTCACCTTTCCGTACGCAGCTCACGCACATTCAGACACCGGCTCACGGTATTGTTACGACTTCCGCCTTCGAGTTATATGAACCCAGAGAAGTTTATCCATCTCTAATCCCTTAAGGCTCGGCGTTTCGAGCGCTAGCCCTCTGAAGGACTATCCGTATTTTTTTTATCGGGAAGGGAATGCGAGGGCGATACCGACGGGATGCTTTGGTTTCAGGGATGAGTACAAAGGCATTGCGATACTAGCATTGTGAATTGTTTGAGTAATAGTTTTTTTTTGCTCGAGCAGTATCAACATTCTATCGCTTGGCGGGAAACTGATCGGGGTTGTCGGTGAATAG
>JABFSD010000496.1 GCA_013140935.1 Acidobacteriota bacterium | reverse complement strand
CAGGCTGTACCAGTTCTTTTTGAAAGCGTTCGGTGAAAGCAGGATGCGCGGCAATCGCCGCGACATATGCAAACAATTCTTCGGCGCTCACGTCACGGCGATAGCGTCGTTTGAGCAACGCCAACAAGTGCGCGGGGATATTCGGCTCATCGGCTTCCTCGTTGCGCCAGAGCGGAATCGCCCGTCCGCCGAACGATCCTTTGTAATGATCCATATCGGGAATCAAACACGTCAACGTGAGCGCAGGCCCGGAGGAGGGCGCTGTCCGAGTCAGCGCAGTCAAATAGACTTGGTCTTCTGAATGCGTTTCCCACATCTCTGGGTTAGGACGATTGATCAGTCGTTTGTCAGGAATAATCCATTGCCGATCAAAAGAGCGAAAGCCATAACGCACAGGGAGGATACAGGGCTTACGGTCATTTCTGACCGGTGTAAGGCGTGCTTCGTGTCCGTGCAACCCTTCCTTAACTACACGTTGACTGGTTCGATCTCCCGCCTGATGTGGATGAAACAACTCTTCTTTCTTATCCGCTGGCGCGTTAATGAGCGTTTGCCAGCGTTGCTCTAAAGACTGTTTATCCGGTGCGATAATCCAAGTGCGACCCGGCATCACGCCTGAGCCGTGGTAAGTGAATAAGTCAATCAGCGCCGGATAAGTCGGCCACTTGCCTTTGGCTAACGGCAAAAACGGCGCGCGCCAGTCGGTGGAACACTTCGCCCAACCTTTGCCATCAAGCCGCACTTTGCCGAGCGCCTTAAACTTGTCTTGGCGATGACTGGCAGGCAGCGCACGAAAATAAACATCGGCGGGTGTGTCAGGTTTGGTTCCTTTCGGACGCGCAGCCAACACGATGCAAACGGGTTGTTGCACGCCTTCAAAGATGCGCGTGTTCACTTCGGGTTGATGGCCTTCGGGCGAACAGTCAATGACCCAGATTTCTGAAGCGGTGCGGCGCAGATAATCGCGCATTCGTTCAAAGCCCGGCCCGTTGAGAAAGCCTGCGACCGTGATGAAACAGACGATGCCTTGATCGGTTTGCGGGTTTTGATCGAAGACCTTCCACGTCGCCCAGCGCCAGAAATAGATATACAGGTTGCGCAAGTGCTTCGCGTGCGCACCTACGCCCCACGCAGCGGGCGGCATCCACGCGCTGAGTGGCGCAGCCTCCGATGAATTTCTGCTGCCGGATTCAATCCAGCCGCCTAAGCCTTTCGCTCTTTCACGATAAGGCGGATTGCCGATGACAACCGTGATCGGTTCATCGCGTTTGACCTTGTTGGCTTCTTTCCGCGATTGCGCGATGGAGCCGAGAATGCCGGGGATCCATTCTTCTTCGATGTAAGGATTGCCGAGCGTATCGGTGACGAACAAACGCGGCGTCGCCTTTGCGTTTCCCGTGAGTTCAGCTAACTCAGCGAGGATGCGCAATTGCGCAACAGCAAACGGCCCCAGTTGCATTTCAAATCCGACGAGACGATTGACGGCGGCGCTAATTTCCATCGGCACTGCGCCTGCGCCTCTGTCCTTCTCGACCGTCTCAGCGATCTGCCGCAACACGCCGAGCAAAAACGTACCCGTGCCAATCGCCGGGTCAGCCACTGTGACCGCCGGTGAAGCGAAACCCGCACCTTGCTGAAAGCGGCTGCGCAAGGCTTCGTCGGTCAGCCGCACCATCGCACTGACGACTTCGGGCGGCGTGTAATAAGAGCCAGTCTTTTTGCGCAATTCGTTGTCATAAACCGCTAGGAAGTCTTCGTAAAAATAAAGCCACGCATCGGCTTTGCCCTTGCTGATCGCGGGCCAATGCACGGCGTCCAACACGCGCGTCAACGTACCCAACGAAGTTTTCAACGTCGCCTGATTGTTCACATCGTCGGTCAGCAAACGTAACGCCGCGCCGATCAACGAATGGGTTTGCGAGAGTTGTTTGGCTACGTGATCGAGCCCCCCGCCTGATTGGTCGAGTTTGATGTCGCGCGCCCGCGCCATCAACAAACCAAAAGTCACAGCTTGCGCATAGCCGTCGGCGAACTGTTCCGGCGTAGCTTCGGGAAACAACAGCTTGCGCCAATCAGTCGCCAGCGCCGTCAACGCAGTGCTCTCGAGCGCAAGTTGTTCGGTCACTTCGTCGCGCAACAAACGGCATAGTCGCGCACTGATCTCGGCCAGTTGATGAGCGTTGGTGGGCGAGATGGGCTGCCAGCGAAAGAAGTCTTCAAACAAGCCTTGCAAGCTGGCGGGCGCGGTGAGCGCGGCTCCGGCAGATTCAAGGTCGCCCGTGAGCCGTATGATCGCGCCCGTCAATTCGCCGTTGCGCCAGAGGCTGAATTCGTTGCCATCGGTGTAAAGCAGGTTCGGCAGCGATTGCAATTTTTCCCATTGCTGTTTGTCGTGTTGGTTTTTGAACCGGCGCGGGTCAGCGCCTTTGCCGGGCGCTTTAATTTCGATGAAGCCCACGAGCGTATGGCGAATCGTCACGGCATAATCAGGGCGAGTCTTCAATTCGTTCAAGGCCGTTTCACCCACGGCGGCGATCTCTTTGGCGGGCACACCGCACATTTCAGCGAAAGCGACGATCAGCTTTTCGAGCGGGGCGCGTAATTGCTCTTCCGGTTCGCCGTGCGCGGCTAGGTTCGACAGCTTGGCTGACACGTCGGCTCCGAAAGCCGCGACTGCCGAATTGAATTT